>JANQGB010000991.1 GCA_028277545.1 Phycisphaerae bacterium
GGCGCCCCGCCGAGGGCTGCGCTGGATCCGGTCGCCGGAAATGGAGGGGGCAGCCCGAGGCCTGTCCCTCCGAACGCGACCTGCGCCGGCGGCTGTACCCTCGAGGCAATGGTCGAGCGGTCCCGCCAGGCCACGCACCCCGTCCCGGCCCGCGATGAGGGCGACCGGCGGCGGGCAGACGGCCCCCACTGGCAGCCCGGCCCGGCCTTCAGTCAGTCACCTGTGACGCCAGACAGACCGCCTGCAGGGTAGTGCCAGCTTCCTGTCTCAATAATGCGCCGGAAATACTTCCCAGGTAGTTGTACACTGTCCGAGGCGAGCGCGCCACCCAGCCGGTGGATGCCTGTCAGTGACGCCCGCCATGCCGTCATCCAATCTGCCAAGGCAGGCACAGCGCGCCCACAGCAGGAGCACCAACCGGGCGTACCCGCCCGGCGGCAGAGCCGCCCCAGCACTGCAATCCGTGCCTGCTGGCGCAGTGATGGCTGATACGCTGCCCTCGGCAGGGCAGGTAAGTGAGCCGCGCCAAGAGCGGTAGATTGTTCCTCGCCGAGTGCGGCGGAATTTCGGTCCCAGACCTGTTCCCCGCTAACCGGCGAATTGCACATTTCCCGTCCATTTGGCCGTTTCGGTTTGACAGTTTGCAAATCTTGGGGTCTATTTAAGTCAGATGAGTCCGACCGCCTGACCGGGATGACGGCCGGGGCAATGCGTCACAGCGTCACTTCTTTAGAAACCCTAGAGTCCCGGCGGTGCGGATTCCGTAGCAAGTCGGTTGTCGGCCAAAGCGCTCGCTGAGCGAAACGATAGGGTACGCGCCGCATTCGTCGGCGAATGATCCTCTTCGGACCGGTTGCGCCGTTTGCCGTGCGCGCTTCCGGCTCCGTGTGGATGCGTCACGGCCAGTTCGCCAGTCAAAAGGAGCACGCGCATGAAGATCGAGCAGGTACTGAACGACAGGGGCATCGGTTACGAAAAGCACATCCACAAGGCAACCTATACGGCCCAGCGCCTGGCTTCGGAAGAGCACGTCTCCGGCTACGACGTGGCCAAACCGGTCGTGGTCAAGGGTGGGGATACCTTCACCATGTGCGTTTTGCCCGCCTGCAGCCGGCTCGACCTGGCCCGTGTGGCCGAGCTGCTCGATCGGTCGGACGTTCGACTGGCGACCGAGGCGGAGATGGCTACTCTGTTTCCAGACTGCGAACTGGGGGCCGAACCGCCGATCGGCAACCTGTTCGGCATGCAGACCATCGAAGACGAAGACCTGCACCACGAGGAATTCCTCACCATGCAGGCCGGCAGCCATACTGAAGCCGTCAAGCTTCGTCGCGAAGACTGGGAGGCGCTCTGCGAGCCCATCGTGGCCCCCATCGCGCGGCCGGATAGCTAGGGCTTCGACGGGCGCCCTGACGGCGTGGGACAGGTCGTCTTGTGATGCCCCGCCCAAAGGTCGCACCGCTGCCGATCGTACGCTGGGCGCGTGCCCTGCGCCGAGAGGATCGGCGCCCGAATCTACGAGGTCCTGACGCGGTTCGCCGGAGGCAGGTGGCCGGCCCACACCGGACGCTGACCTGCTTATAGTGCGCTGCCATGCGCTTCCGTGTGCTGACCTACAATATCCACAAGGCCATCGGCGTTGATGGCAGATTCGACCCCCAGCGGATCGTCGAGATTCTCGCCCACCACAACGCGGACGTGGTCATGCTGCAGGAGGTCGATCGAGGCGTGCCAAGATCGGGGCACCTGGATCTGGCGGCGCACCTGGCCCGCCACCTGGAGTACGATCACCACGTGGCCGGCATGAACGTCTTCCTGAAGAAGGGGAAATATGGCAACGCGACCCTGTCACACTATCCGATCGCCCGGCAGCGGAACATCAATCTGACCATCGGCGGGCGCAAACCGCGCGGCGCCCAGCACACGCGTATCGACCTTCCCCGCGGGCAGCGAACCGTCTCGGTCGATTTCTTCAACATCCATCTCAGCCTGACCGCCAACCTGCGGCGCCAGCAGATGGACCGCTTACTGGCCAGTCACGACGTTACCGACGTGGCCCCCGGCACCCCCTGCATCATCGGCGGCGACATGAATGATTGGCGAGGAGTGCTCAGGCGACAACATTTTACGCCGGCCGGCTTCAGGTGCGCCACCAACAAACGCCCCGGCTCGTCCCGCTCGATCAAGACCTTTCCCAGCTACGCCCCCACCGGAGGACTCGACAAGCTCTTCTACCGCGGCAAGCTGCGGTTGATACACGTAAACCGCAGCCGCCTGAAACTCGCCCGCGTGGCCAGCGATCATCTCCCGGTGATCGCCCAGTTCCAGATCTGACGCCGTCTGCTGCGGGGTTGTCGCTGCCGCGCCGAACGGATAGCTTCTGCCTGTGGGCTTCATTCGCCCAGCTACCCGCCCTGCGGAGAAGGTCTGGCAGCATGAACCAGGTTCTCAAAACAGCATCGGTCGCAGCGTTATTGTGGTGCGTAGGATGCGCCCCCGGACTTCTTCGGGACCTGCCGGACCCGGTGTTCGCGACGCCGGCCCAACCGAAGGCAACACCCGCGCCAAGCGTGAAAGCCCCACCGCCCGCACCGGCACCGAGCCGCAAGCCTGCCCGGCGGTCTATTGACGGGGCTACCGTCGTCGTTGATGCCGGGCACGGCGGCAAGGACCCCGGCGCCCAGGGCGTGTCGGTCATGCCCGAGAAAGCGGTGAACCTGGCGGTTGCCCTGATCCTGGCCCAGGAGTTGTCAGACCGGGGCGCCAAGGTGGTGACCACGCGCGACACCGATCGCTTCATCACGCTCGACGGACGGGCGGCCATGGCGGAACGCAACCGGGCCGACCTGTTCGTCTCGATCCACTCCGACGCCGCCCAGCGGGCCGCCGCTTCCGGCAGCACCCTCTACATCGCCCGCAACGCCTCAGACCGCAGCCGCCGCGCCGCCCGCAGCATCGAGGCAGCGTTCAAGAGGGCCCGGATCGAATGCCGCGGGATTAACGGAGCCGGCTTCCGCGTATTGGTAGGTCATTCCCGCCCGGCGGTGCTGGTCGAGTGCGGCTTCCTGACCAATCGCAACGAGGCCCGCAAACTGAACACGTCGTCCTATCAGGCCAAGCTGGCCCTGGCCATCGCCGACGGCATCACCGACTACTTCTCGAAATAGCCAGACGTGCAGGTGTGCCCCATCCCTTCCCGCACGAACGCGCGGGGAGTGCAATAGTGTGCCCCATCCCTTCCCGCAGGAAGGGGTGGGGGAATCAACCCGCAGCGTCCCGAAGGGACGCAGGCGCGTAGCCACGGGCGGAGCGCAGCGCAGCCCGTGGACAGGGCCGCCCCATTCCCCGGGGTGCCCCGGAGGGGCACAGGAGAGAAGTCGAGCAGCGTGGCCTCGCGAAGAGTGTGGATAGGGCGAAGAGTCCTGGACTCTCAGCCTCAGCTTGTGTGCCCCATCCCTTCCCGCAGGAAGGGGTGGGGGAACCAACCCGCAGCGTCCCGAAGGGACGCAGGCGCGTAGCCACGGGCGGAGCGCAGCGCAGCCCGTGGACAGGGCCGCCCCATTCCCCGGCGTGCCCCGGAGGGGCACAGGAGAG
>JANQGB010001016.1 GCA_028277545.1 Phycisphaerae bacterium
CGTGTTTCACACTAGGCTGGGCGGGTGGAGATGGAGTTCTCCGAATGATGATCTGGCCACCGGTTCAGCAACCTAAGAATCGGGAACCGCCAGACCACGTTGACCGGGGGGATCCATCAGTCAGTTCTGCAAGTCGTCACGCTGCCCGCGAGACCGCCCGTATCGGCGTGGCCTCAGACGTCGCGACGCTCTGTGTCACCGGAGCCGCCGAACACCGCCTCAAGCCCGGCTGAGCGAATCGCAAACTCGCGAACCAGCCCCGCCATCGCAGCCTTGGATATGGACTTGTACCACTCGGCGTGAGCGGTCCCGTTGTGCGCAGCCCAGCGAGGGACTGTGCGTGGATCATTTGAGGGCATTACGATGTCTCCTGTGGGGCTGGAAGCCCGCGAAAGGGCGTGTCGCAATACTTCAGCAATAACGCGCTGGGTTCGGCCGAATACGGGTCTAGGTTGCCCAGTTTGAACCCGGGCGGGACTTGGCGTGCTGTTCGTAACCCCTGAAACCACAAGGGCTTGAACATTGCGCCCGGGAGGATTCGAACCTCCGACCGCCGGTTTAGGAAACCGGTGCTCTGTCCTGCTGAGCTACGAGCGCGAAGTGCGGCTACGAGAGATACTTATACAAACAACCATCAGCAACGGCAACAGGCCTGACCGCAGTTGCCAGGCTGGAATCAGGTGCCAACCATGAAATGGTCCCGCACCATGCAGCAGCGGTCGCTAGCGCGAGTCGGCCCCAACTCTCAAGTCAACGTGTCGGTCCGGTCGCTTGCCACTGCGTTGCGGCGCCGTCAGAATGGGTCTCAGGTCGCAGGCACGGTCGACACGCGGTCCGGCACGGCGCCTGCGTAAGTCTGTGCTGCCCGACGTCCAGCGCCGGAGCCTGGAGCCGGGACGGGCAGCGCGGAGATACGATCGTCTGGCAATTGAGGAGGGAGCCGCAAATGCGTCGCTATTCGTTCGATACTGCTGCTTTGGCACTTGCCCTGGGCTCGGCTGCGGCGGGTGCGCCTACCTCCAGCAAGCAGATGGAGGCAGAGAAGTTGGCCTCAGTCCAGAAACACGCTTGGGGGCATACGAAGGATGGGCGCTCCGTGCATTTGTACACGCTGACGAACGCGACAGGTATGACGATGAAGGTCACCGACTACGGCTGCACGATCGTCTCGCTTACGGTACCGGACCGCCACGGGAATCCGGCGGACGTCGTGCTGGGGTACGACCGCCTGGCTGATTACCTGGAGGCCTCGCCCTACTTCGGAGCCGTGGTCGGTCGATTCGCAAACCGAATCGCCGACGGGAAGTTCGCCCTCAACGGCAGGACATACACGCTGGCCACCAACAACGCGCCGGGAGGAATACCCTGCCATCTGCACGGTGGGAAGACCGGATACGACAAGGTAACCTGGGACGCCACCGCAATCGTCAAGGACGGTGCCACCGGCATACGGTTCCACTACGTCAGCCCGGACGGAGAGGAGGGCTACCCCGGCCGCCTCAACATCACCGTGCACTATTGGCTCTACGACGACAACGAGCTGCGCGTCGAGTATGAAGCCACCGCGGACCAGGCCACGCCGGTCAACCTGACGCAGCACAGTTACTTCAACCTCGGTGGGCATGACAGTGGCACCATCCTCGACCACGAGTTGATGGTAGCTGCCGACCATATCACGCCGGTCAACGAGGGATTGATCCCCACGGGTGAGCTGAAGCCGGTCGCCGGTACACCGTTTGACTTCCGGGAGCCGACTGCCATCGGAGAGCGCGTCAACCACGACGACGCCCAACTCAGGTACGGTCTCGGCTACGACCACAACTTCGTGCTGTCGCGGTGGGATGGGAAGCTGCGGCTGGCCGTCAGCTTGTACGAGCCGAAGAGCGGGCGACTGTTGGAGATTCTGACTACCGAGCCGGCCATACAGTTCTACTGCGGTAATTTCCTGGACGGCAGCAACGTGGGCAAGGGCGGCCACGCCTACCAGCACCGCACCGGGCTCTGCCTTGAACCGCAGCATTTCCCGGACGCGCCCAACCAGCCACAGTTCCCGTCGTGTATTCTCAGTCCGGGAGAAGTATATCGGCACACATCTGTCTACCGTTTTTCGGCGAAGTGAGACCGAGATTGAATGCCAAGAGGGACGGCCCCGCCATTGCGCAGCTGTGTATCACACTGTTGCCGTTTGTGCTGATGAGTACGCCCGGGCAGCTACGAGCCACTGACGAATGGCAGCCGGCACAGGGGCAACTCCTGACCCGCTGGGCCAAGGACGTCCAGCCGGACCGGGTCTGGCCGGAGTATCCGCGCCCACAACTGGTGCGGCGCGAGTGGCACAACTTGAACGGACTCTGGGACTATGCGATCACCGCGATCGAGTCTGACTCGGCCCCCCGGCAGTACGACGGCAAAATCCTGGTGCCGTTCTGCATAGAGTCAGCGCTCTCCGGTGTGAAGAAACCCGTAACGCCAGCACAGGCCCTGTGGTATCACCGCACCTTTGAGGTGCCGGGGGCGTGGAGCAGGGACCGCGTACTGCTGCACTTCGGCGCCGTCGATTGGGAAGCGCGGGTATGGGTCAACGACAGACCGCTCGGCACACATCGCGGCGGTTACACACCTTTCACCTGCGACATCACCGACGCTCTGGCTCCGGACGGTCCGCAGAAGCTGGTCGTCAAGGTTGTTGACCCCACGGACCAGGGCTGGCAGCCACGCGGCAAGCAAGTGCTGAAGCCAGAGGGCATCTGGTACACCGCGGTGACCGGCATCTGGCAGACTGTATGGCTGGAGCCGGTGCCGGCAAGCTACGTGCGGGCGCTGGA
>JANQGB010001021.1 GCA_028277545.1 Phycisphaerae bacterium
CGATCGGCCCTTGCAGCTTCATCAGTCCGTTCAATTTTCCGTTGAACCTGGCCGCACACAAGATCGCGCCGGCTATCGCGGTGGGCTGCCCCTTCGTGCTGAAGCCAGCGTCGCTGACGCCCATAGGCGCGCTGATCCTGGGCGAGATACTGTCTGAGACCGATTGGCCGGCCGGGGCGTTCTCGATTCTGCCCTGCCGGCGCGAGGGGGCCGACCTGTTCACCACCGACGACCGACTCAAACTGCTGAGCTTCACCGGTTCGCCGGAAGTCGGCTGGGCGTTAAAGGCCAGGGCGGGAAAGAAGAAGGTCGTCCTGGAACTGGGTGGCAACGCGGCCTGTGTAGTGGACCAGGGGGCGGACCTGGAGTACGCAGCCGACCGCATCATCATCGGGGCGTTCTACCAGTCCGGACAAAGTTGCATCGGCGTGCAGCGCATCATCGCCCACCAAGCCGTCTACGACCGGCTGAAGGAGCTGCTGGTAGATCGGATCAGCAATCTAGTTGCCGGTGACCCGCTCGATGAAGAGACCTTCCTTGGGCCCTTGATCACTGAAGGCGATGCCCGGCGGATGGAGGAGTGGACGAATGAGGCAATCGAAGCGGGCGGCCGGCTTATCTGCGGTGGCCGGCGCGACGGCGTGTTCTTTGAGGCCACTCTGCTGGAGAATGTCCGCCCGGATCTGCGGATAAGCGCCGTCGAGGCCTTCGGACCGGTGGCCGTGATGACGCCCTTCGCTGAGTTCGAAGATGCCTGCCGGCAGGTCAACGACAGCGTCTACGGACTGCAGGCCGGCGTGTTCACGCCGTCCCTGGACCACGCCTGGTACGCATACGAGACGCTGGACGTCGGCGGCGTGGTCATCAACGACGTCCCCAGCCTCCGCGTCGATAACATGCCATACGGTGGCATCAAGGACAGCGGACTCGGACGGGAGGGGATCCGCTTCGCCATGGAGGACATGACGGAGATCAAGATGCTGGTGCTGAACCGCCCCGGCCGGCTGTGACCCAGCGTATCGCAGGTTTCCGGCCTGCACCGTACCTGCCGCCGGCACCTTGCCTGCAAGACTATACCGCGGGTGGGATGACTGAGTCCGTGTCAACGAGCCGCGAGCTTCTGATGGCGCGTTTGTTCACCAAAGGTGAGTGCAGCACTCCGTAAGAGATTGCGCGCGAACCGAAGTTCGCGGCTAGTCCTGCTCGTCCAGACCAAGCACTCTTACCGTTCAGCGAAGATCGCTGCCGATCGGGCGGCCAGCGCACGCGCTGCGTCGACTCCTGGCGCGCAGGCGGCATCCGGGGTCTCGCTGACGGCGTAGTAGGCATCCACAAAGTCGTTACATCGCTCGGCGCTCGCGGCTACCGTGCCCGCGATTGCTATGACCGGTGACCCGAGTGCCCGTGCACGCCGGGCGACGCCGCCGACAACCTTGCCCATCATCGATTGGGCGTCCAGCCGGCCCTCCCCAGTCACGACCAGATCCGCCTGAGCCAGATGGCTATCCAGCTCGATCGCCTCAAGAATGGTGTCGATTCCCGACACCAGTCTCGCACCGGCAAACGCCAGCAACCCGCCGGCCAAGCCGCCCGCGGCGCCGGATCGCTGGTGGCTGGCGAGGGCAGTGCCCAGGTCTCGCTCAATCACCCGAGCCAGGCTCTCGAGATTGGCTTCCAGTAGGTCAAGGTCTGGGCCGCGGGCACCCTTCTGCGGTCCGAACACGCGGGCGGCGCCGCTGGATCCACACAGCGGATTGTTCACATCGCACAAGACGACGATCTCGCTCTCATCCAGCCGCACATTGCGTTGGGAGATGTCAATGGAGGCGATCCGGTTCAATTGGCCTCCACCGATCCCCTGCGGCAATTCGAGACCGGCGGCGTCGAGGAACCGCACCCCCAGTGCCTGGGCGGCCCCGCATCCGCCGTCCACTGTGGCACTGCCCCCCACGCCTACCAGTATTTGGTCCGACGAGTGGCCGAGTGCGGCCAATAGTAGCTGTCCAGTGCCGTACGTCGTAGCTCGCAGGGGGTCATACTCGCTCGGCTCCAGCAGCGTTATGCCCGATGCCGAGGCCATCTCCAGGCAGGTTCGTTCCCCGCCAGCCAGGACGGCATACTCGGCCGTGACCGGGCGCCCCAGCGGGTCGGAGACCGTCGCGGCGTGTACAGTCCCGCTCTGGGCTGAAAGCAGGGCCTGCACGGTACCTTCGCCACCATCGGCCACCGGAAGCACCGTGACGTGGGCACCAGGCTTTGACTGCCGGATGCCTTCAGAAATGGCCTGGCCGGCCTCTCTGGAGGTTAGCGTGCCCTTGAAACTGTCAGTGGCGATGACAATCCTCACCGTGGCCCCCGTGATCCTGGCTGGAGTAGCGGTCGTCAGACTGAGAGAATACCGTGTGGCAGGATCGCTGAGTAGCAGGCGGTCCGCCCGCCATTGACCGGCACGAGATGAGGCGTGAGGGAGCCGGTAGCGTGGCCGCCGCGGCGCCTGGTGCCAGGGGACTCTCCGGCGTGATGTGCGACTACCCGTACCAGCGCTTGGCGTCGAAGGCGCACTTCATGGCGTCTTCGTCGTCCAGGGCGAATTCGCAGCCGACGAGCGAGGCGTGGCGATAGTCCGTGACGTGGCGTACGACAGCGGGCACGCGCAGACCACCGTCTTCGTGCCAGAAGAGCTTGACCAGGATCAGGGAGCCCGCGGCAAACTTCTGATCGCACAGAAAGCCGATTCCCTCGCTGGAGGCATTATGCAGGGCGGCGCTGAGTTCCTCTGTCCTGCGTGGGCGACAAATCAGCAGCGGCCAGGATCGATGGTAGCGGCGCATGGCCCGCCGTCGAGTGTCGATGTCGTATTCGCTCCGCACCCGAGCGGCGTCGATGAACCGGTCGATCTCTCGGCGAATCAGGTTCGTTACGATGGCTGCAGTCGGCATAAGCGTCCCCTTCGGGTTACTCCATAGGACGTACGATACGGACGTGACGGAGGCAAAACCGCGCAGCGGGGCGGCTATCCGACGGCGAGTTATCGGGAACACAGGCGACCTGGGGCTGCCGCTCCAGGGTGCTTTGCAGCCACCGCGCAGCGGCTGATGTGGCCTCTGCGGGCCTGCCTGCGCCGCTACACTTGCATTTTTGTGGTACAGCAGATATAGGCAGCCGGCATGTTCCCCATTCGAAATGCCCGCTCTTGGTGGAGTCTGGCCATCCCAGCCCACGTGGTCCTGGTAGCCGGGCTGGCAGGGTGCGACGGTCAGACCGGAGTGCTGACTTCGGTTCAGCAGGAGCGTGACGCGCTACAGCAGGAGAATGCCGGGCTCAAGCGCGAGATTCTGGCACGCGACACCAAGGTGGCCGAGATGCAGGCCCAAGTGGACACGCTGATGAACCTCGGGCCGAACCGTCTGGATGCGCTGTTCAGTGCCGAACGAATCAAGTTTGCCAAGCTCACCGGCGGTGCTGATTACGACGGTCTGCCCGGTGACGATGGCGTTACCGTCTACCTGCAGCCGCTTGATGCGGACGGCGACGTGCTCAAGGCGGCGGGTGAGATCATTGTCGAACTGCTCGACACCTCGGTGCCAGGATCGCCTCGCAGCCTGGGGCGTTATGTCCACAACGATCCGGCCCAGCTTCGCAAGCTCTGGCACGGCGGATTTCTTACGGATCACTACACCGTGAAGTGCCCCTGGAGTCCCGACAGCGGCCCGCCTTCCGCCGGCGAGGTACTGGTTCAGGCCACCTTCTACGACTACCTGACGGGAAAACGGCTTACCGCCGCCGAACTGGTGAAGGTAGAGCTCCCCGCTGATCCGCAGTGACGCCCTCGGCGGGAGTGGGCCTGAGTCGCGGGCTTGCCGCTGTTCGAGTTCTGAGCTATCCTATAGGCAGGCGTTCGGAGCCAAGTTGGGCCAATCCCGGGTCTTAGCTGAGAGAATGTCGTGGCCAGTGAGAAAGATCATAGCGGCGAGCAGCAGACGGACGCGCCAGAGAACACTGGTACGGCTGTGGCCCCGGCCAAGAAGCCCGCTCGCCCCAAGCCGAAGCAGTTGCCGCCGTTCAAGGTGCTCCTGCACAACGACGACGTCAACGACTTCGAGCACGGCATCCTCAGCATCGTCAAGCTCACGCCGCTGACCATCGAGGATGCCGTGCAGAAGTCGCTGGAGGCCCATCACAAGGGCGTCGCCTTGCTGCTGGTCACCCACCAGGAGCGGGCGGAGTTGTACTGCGAGCAGTTCAGCAGCCTCAGCCTGACCGTCACCACCGAACCTGACGCCTGAGCCGTCCGAGCCGAGAACGCCAGACGTCGCGTTTACTCCGACGCCCCCGTCTCTATAATGTCCGCCGGGAATCTGTTTGCGCGGAGGCGGACATGGCCTTACTCGGCGTCAATATCGATCATGTGGCCACGGTGCGTCAGGCACGGCGGACCGACGAACCCGACCCTATCTGGGCCGCGTCAGAGGCGGAGCTTGGCGGGGCTGACGGGATCACCTTTCACTTGCGCGAGGATCGCCGTCACATTGGCGATCGTGACGCCCGACTGCTCTCCGAGACGGTCGGGGTCAAGCTCAACATGGAGATGGCGATTGCTCCGGCTATTGTCGACATCGCTTGCGAAATCGCGCCGGCCCAGTCCTCGCTGGTCCCCGAGCGCCGCGAGGAGTTGACCACGGAAGGCGGGCTGGACGTCGTGGCTCACGCCCAGCGGATCAAGGACGTGGTTGCCCGGCTTAACGAAGGCGGGACTGTGGTCAGTGCCTTTATCGAGCCAATACTGGATCAGGTCCAGGCATCGGCCGACTGCGGGTGCGCGGCGGTGGAACTGTGGACCGGGGCCTACGCTCACGCCAAGGGCGAGGCCCAGCGGCAGCAGGCGCTGGACGACCTGCGCGCCGCCCTGGCTCTCGGACAGGAACTGGGGCTCGAGGTCCACGGCGGCCATGGCCTGACTTATCGCAACATCGCTCCGATCGCGGCGGTGCAGGGCTTCTCGGAATTCAACATCGGGCATTCCATCGTCTCGCGGGCGGTCTTCGTCGGGATGCGGGAAGCGGTTCGGCAGATGAAAGAGTTGTTACAGCGGCACGCGCCGCGGGAGAACTAGCGTATGAAACGCGTGGTGGTTCTGTTGTCGTTGTCGATCGGGCTGCTGGTTCAGGTGGGCATCTCGCGGGCGGAACTAGCCTTGAAGGACACCGATCGCGTGATGTTCTTCGGGGCCAACGCCACGCTCCCGGTGTCGTACGGCTTACAGGTCGAGACTTTCCTGAGGGTGAAGTACCCCGACCTAAAGACACCGTTCTGGCACTGGGGTCGTGCCATCCCCTGCACACTTGCGGATGCCAGACCCCGGCTTGCGGATCAGCTCGAAGCATTCAAACCGACGATTGTAGTGATCAGCTTCGGTACCGAGGAAGGGGGGCTAAAGCCCCTGTCCCAGAAGCGCTTCGACGCCTTCCGGGAGGAACTGAGCGCGGTGATCGGACAGTGCACAAAGGCCGGCGCCAAGGTCGTGCTGCTCACACCCAACTGCCCCGAAATCAAGCGCAAGCAGATTCTGACCAAGATGGGCTACGACCGGATCGTCGACGGCTTTGCCCAGGTCATGCGGGACCTGGCAAAGCAGCACAAGCTGGGACTGGTGGCCTGGTTTCCCGCTACCGCCAAGTTGATCGCGGAAAGTGGGGGCGGCAGCGACCGGGACCGACTGACCACCAACGGTCAGCATCCTACGCCGATCGCCCACGCGCTGGCTGCCGAGTTGTTGCTCGACAACTGGGGCGCGGAACCACACGAGGTCGCGGTTCACATTGACTGGCAGAGCCTCGAGGCCAGTACGACGTCCGGTTCGATCGGCGCTACGCGCAGCGGAGACTCGTCCGTTACCGTTTCGCTGAAGGACTTCCCGATGCCCTGGGTGAACCCACCGCCACAGCCCCGCATTATCCGGCCCTGGGCAGGGGCGCACATGTGTCGGTTTACCTTCCACGTCCACAATGCCCCGCCGGGCGGCATATTGACGTCCGTACGCGGTGGCCGGGCCACCCCCTGGCTGGGGCAGATGCTCGAGGAGGGCTTCGACATGTCCACGATCGGGCCGCTGCTGGACGTGGAGGCGGTCAAGACGCTGACCAACCGTATCAAGGGTAAGAACAAGATTCTGCGGCGGCGCGAGAAATTCGTGACCAACCAGCGCCGCGAGCCGGAGTTTGTGGAGGCCAACTCCCTCTATCGCCAGGCCATCGCCGCGGAAGTCGCGGCGGCGGAGAAATTCATCGTACGCACGCCGCGCACGATGGACCTGGATCTGCAGATCAAGCTGGCCAGGCCGACAAAGAAGTAGACCACCCGCCGGCATCCGTTGTTGCGGGCAGGCGGGGGCCGCTAGGATCGCGTGCTATCGGCGTCGTTTGTTGTGAGCAATCCAGGGACCAGTAACATGCAGACCGCGGCCATGTCGACCAGCGCCCCACTAGGATTCTGGGACAAGACGCTGTCGCTCGCGGCCTGGGCGATCGGAGTGGGCCTGTTCGCATCGGTTGGCTGGATGGTTCTCGAGCCCGGGGATCCGCGGGGAGCGATCAGCCTGCTGACCGCGGACCATGCCGTGGTGGCCCTGGTTGAGACTCTAGCCCTCGCCGCGGTGGTGTCGGCTCTGGCCGCAGTGTTGATCGGCCGCAAATTGCCCGACGCCGGCGTCTTGGCGGTGGCGCTGGGCATGGCCGTGATGACCTGGCGCGGGGGGACTACGTCTTACCTGCTCATCCACGTAACCGGTTCGGATGCCGACGCCCGCAGTGCCATGGCCTGGAAGCTGGCCTTCGAAGGCGTGGTCTGGTTCCTGCCGATTGTGACAGCCATGGTCGTTGGCGGCCTGGTCAGGCGCTGGCTGGGCGGTCCCGGATCCGGTGGGGGCGGACACTCGTATCCTGACATGGCACTATCGCAAATACCAGGCCTGCACGGGTTGGCGGGGCCCGCCGCCGCCGTCGACTTGCGCGCCGAGGCGCTGGCGGGTCTGAAGGCGACGTTGGCAACGCTGGTGGCTGCTGCGGTTCTGTTCCGGTTGTCGGCTACCGGCTCGCCGGTGCGCAGCGTGCAGCACGGGCAAACCTACTTCGCCCTGGCGATAGCCCTCTACGTCGGTGGCAGGGTGGCGTTCCATTACTTCCCGGTGAGGACGGTTTTGTGGGGGTGCCTGGCGGTGCCGCTGCTGTGCCTGGCGGGCTACGTAGTCTGCGCCGCCAGCTCACCGCCGGCGGGCTACAGCCAGGTGGCCAGCGTACCGCCCGGTTCTTTCTACCGCGCCTTGCCCATAGAGTACATTTCCGTAGGCACCTCCGCGGTCGTGCTGGCCTTCTGGCACTCTCATCGATCTGCCGCTGCGCACATGTAGGCCGTCGCTTAAGCACGGCGCGGCGGTGTCCCGCACGTCCCCGCCGCAGTCAGGAGCGCAAGGTTTCGACTGTCTTCATCAATCGCTGGAGGCGCTGCTGGTCGATGGGGTTGGACCACACTCCGCCACGCTTGAAGGACGAACCTACGATGAAGGCGTCCGCCGACGCCCAGTAGTCGCCCAGGTTCTCCGGTTTGACACCGCTGCCGACCAGGACGGAGATGCCAACCGCTTCGTGCGTGGCGCGCAGGTCGTCGGGACTGGCCGGCGAACCGGTCTCGCTGCCGGTGACGATTACGCCGTCGGCACCGAAGAACTCGGCCGCCCGGGCAGTCGCAGGAAGGTCGACGTCAGCCGTGAGGGCATGACTGGAATGCTTCTTCTTGATGTCCGCCAGGACGGCTACCTGGCTGGCCCCGATCTGCCGCCGATAGCGTAACAACT
>JANQGB010001133.1 GCA_028277545.1 Phycisphaerae bacterium
GGTCCTGCTCCGTGCCAATCGCATGCAGTGTGCCCTCGACAAACATGCGACACTGGCAGAGGAACACGACGTACACGCCCGGGTCGATGACCAGCGTCTCTCCCGAGGGCACGACAATGTCACCGCTGACCAGGTACGGTGAACCGCTCGTGTCCCAAGTGCCAGAGACGGCTCCGCTGGGCACGTCGGTATCCGAACGCACGATGATGATTCGAGCGATCTCGTAGACGGGGACGGCGAAGTCGGCGTCCGCGAACATGGGGTCGTCGAGAATGCCCCCGCTGCCCGGCGCCACGTAGCCGGGGTGGGCATGCACGACACCGAACTCGTCGACGCCGGTGTCGGGTTCGGTCTGGCCGAAGAAGGCGGTGTGCTCCGGAACTTCGTCATTCACCTCGGTGCCGGCGTCCTGCACGGCCGTGCCGTAGATGGTGATGAACGCGCCTAGGAAGTTGCCGCTCGCATCGAAGATGCGATGATCCAGCGGATACTCGTTAGCCACGAATGCATCGTTACTGGGGATCACCATGGAGGCGTAGCTGAAGTAGCGGCTATCCGGGGCGAATTCATCGAGCACGAAGGTCATCGTGGCCGTCTCGCCGGGGGCCAGTGGAGGAATGCCCGTATCACTCTCGAGTACGCCCTGCACGCTGCCGTCCCCGGTCGCGACGAAGGCGTCCGATAAGGGGTCGGCGTTGCCGTCTTCCGCCAGGCGTTCCAGAGCATCCGAGGCGGCGAAGCCGGGGTCGTAGACGTCAAAGCCGCCATCGTGGAACCCCACCCAGACCGGCGTCAGCCAGGTGCCCCCGTCCGGTGCGCGGTTCTCGATGATCACCCGCACGCCGGTTACGGCCTGGGCTGTGGACGACAGCCCTATGGCAACTATGGCTGCGGCCGCGATCCCTTTACTTGTCTGGAGATGCATGAGTCACTCCTTGGCAGGTCGCCTTGTTTAGGGGCCCGTGTACGCGGACACGAACGCGCTCGCGTCGAAAAGGTCTACGTCGTAATCAAGATCGATGTCGAACACTTCCAGGCACTCCTCGGCCGTGTTTGGATCCGGCGGCGCTGGCAGGACGTCCGGACCAGCCAGACACTCTGCCAGCACTGCAAAATCATCGAGGTCGAGGTCCCCGTCACCATCCGAGTCACCCGCCAAAGGTGCCTGGACTCCGATCTCACGCAGTACCGGAGAGCTATCCGGCTGCGCGCTGGAAAAGAGCAGGCGGTATTGCAGGTAACGGGCTGCTGGATCGATGAGGTCGCCCAGATCCTGCCCGGGGCCCTCCAGGTCCAGGAACGGCCCGAGGCTGAACGGGTCGTCCGAGGCCCGAACTTGAACGTTGAGCGACGAGTCGGGCGGAATCGTGGCGTCCCAGGTCATAACGCCCCAGTCGGGTGAGGTGCCGCCGTCGAGAACGGAACCGATCAGATCGCCTTCGGAGGCGAATTCACCCAGATCAAACCAGGACAACTGCTGGGCGCCGACGCCGTCGAAATCCTCCTCCGAGATCACGGCGTCCAGCCGCCCGTCGTTGTTGACATCAGCGAAGACTGGCCAGAGGTCACTCTGATACCCAGGCGATATGAGTCGGGGGTGCCAGGACATCCCGTCACCGCTGGTGTTCTCAATCCACCAGGCCCCGCCCGTGCCCGAGCCGGTCTGTTTGCCCACCAGGGCATCCAGATCACCGTCACCGTCCACGTCGCCCAGATCGATGGCCAGGCCTCTTGAGGCATCGACGACATAACGGGAAAACCAGACGGAACCGGTGCCGGCCGTGTTCTCCCACCAGCCGATCTGCACCGTATGGTAAGAGCCGCCTATAACGTCCAGGTCCCCGTCGTTGTCAATG
>JANQGB010001143.1 GCA_028277545.1 Phycisphaerae bacterium
ACGGAATCAGTGGCCACGGTGGGATGACGAAGAAGTTAGCGACGATCAGCATCCCACCGGGGCCCTGGTCACCGGCGGGGAGTTTGTCCGCACGCCCAAGTCCGGCAGCCACACCGGCGGCCGCCTGGCCGGCAGCTACAGCCCGCTGCAGGATAACCTCTGGCTGATCGAGTTAGGCCTGGGCCTGCTGTCACTGAGCAGCTTCGCCCTGTACCTGACGCGCTTTCGCTGGGCCTTCAGTGTCTTCCTGCTGCTGTATGCCATAGGTTTTCTGACCGTCGGCTGGCAGTCGCGGCCTCGGGACCGCCGGCAAGCGGCGCAGCCGGCCGTGCCAGGGACGCCCGATGAAACACCGGACCGGACGGAATCAGTGGCCACGGTGGGATGACGAAGAAGTTAGCGACGATCAGCATCCCGGCGAGGCGGCAGTGGGACCCGACAGACCGACGGTGAGGTCCGGCGGAGAGCACCCGGCAGCAAAGATCGCCGGCAACGATGGGCGACGACGCCGGAATGTAAGCGCTAGGCCCGGCATTCATGCCGGGTAAAGGACGGCTAGCGCAAACGCCGCGACCCCGCTTCAGCGGGGTTTTCGACGGGCGTCTTCAGACTAACGAGGTAATGCGCCTGACTTCAATCTCAGATGGCGGCACGGGCAATACGGTTATGGGGTCGATTGGTGCGGCAGACGCACAGGATTGTCGTTGTGGGAGACACCGGCAGGCAGCGCGGTCTATCGACCAGTGCGGGCTTGAAGACTGAGTGGGTGAACCCGGACCACGAGAAGCCCGCTGGAAGCGGACTCAGCAGACGCGTTCGGAATGCAGTACCCGGCATGAATGCCGGGCCTAGCGCACGACGCAAGAAGCCAAATTAGCCCGCGGAGCGGACCCTACTCCTCAGCGCCGCGCGCTGGCTTAGGCGCTGGCCGCCATGACGCCGGGCGGCAGTGGCATCCGGCCTGTGTTTGCACCGGCAGGATGCCGGTGCCACCTACTGAGGTGGACTTCAGCCAACACTGCGTGTGGATTCACATGGGCTCGCCAGACACCCAGACCCGCCGGTTGCGAACCGGGTGCCTCATTGCGTCAGCAGGGATTGCCGCGTTCGTGGCCTTCTGCGCGGCGCGGGTCGATCTGACGCCGCACGTACGGGCCTACCAGATCTTCTACGCCATAGCATGTGCGGGCTTTGTCTCTCTTGTCTGGATCGTCCAGCGCCCGGACTGCGAGCGGATCCTGGGCAACTGGGTCTGGTGGCTGGGCGCCTGCGTCGCCTTGCGCGTGGCCTTGTTCCACGCGGTGCCCAGCGACGACACCTACCGCTACGTGTGGGAGGGCCGGATTCAGGCGCATGGCTTCAACCCCTACATACACGCGCCTGACGCACCGCAACTTGCCCATCTGCGCGGCGACGCCTGGGCTTCTATCAACCACCCGGACTACGCCACCATATACCCGCCGCTGGCACAGTTGGTGTTCCGCGGGATCGCGCGCCTGAGCCCCTCTATATACGCGGCCAACGCCGTCTTCCTGCTGCTCGACGTGGCGACCGTCATTCTGCTGGGACGTTGGGCGGCAATTCGGGGCCACCCGCCGCACCGGGCGTTAAGCTACGCTCTCTGTCCGCTGGTGCTGGCGGCTTTCGCCTTGGAGGGACATCTGGACAGCCTGATGCTGCTCTTGCTGGCCGGCGCGGGTCTGGCCATCGAGCGAGACCGTCTCTACCTGGCGGCCGTACTGCTGGCAGGGGCGATCGCCGCCAAGCTGGTTGCCATCGTGCTGCTCGGATGGCTGGCGGTAAGGAGCTGGAGGGCGGCGCTGCTGTGCCTCACCTGTGCGGCAGCTACCTGCTGGCCCTACGCCTCGGCCGGCACCGATCTAGTATCCAGCCTGGTACGGTTCGCGGGGGAAAGCCAGGTCCTCGGACTGCTCTATCCGGTATTCGGCAAACTGCTGGGCGCCACGGGTGGGCGCGTCGCAAGCGTGCTGCTGCTGTTGGGCGTGGCGCTGTGGTCCATCCGGCGGCAGGACGACTTCTGTACCTACGCCGCGGTGGTAATCGGATCACTGATCCTGGTTTCGCCCATCGTACACTTCTGGTACCTGAGCTGGGTGCTGCTGTTCGTCGCCCTGCGGCCTCGGTGGTGTTGGATTGTCCTGGCAGCCAGCATGGTCTTCTACGTGGAAGCCAGGCAGGTCGGCTACCGGACAGGCACCTGGAGCATGCCCTCCTGGGTGACCTTCGCCTTTTATGCGCCCTTCGTTCTGGCCTGGATTGTCGAACTTGCCGGCCAGATGACGGCCCGGCGGCGCACTCAGGATGCTCCTCCCTGACAGCCAGGACGTGGCAGGCAGCCTACTGCTTGGGCGGTATCTCGATCTTGGTGTCCGCCGATAAGGGGCCGACCACTTTGTGGCCCCGGATGTCGATATATCCCTGCTTCTCAAAACGCTCAACCATGCGCCGAATCGTGTCCAGGGTGTCGGTGAATCGTTGCACGCTCAGCAGCAGCTCCTCGTAGAGCCGGGCATCGCGCAGAATCAATCCCGCAGTCCCCTCTCCCTCCGCCAGATCACGCGACACGCGGTCGAGATTCGTGACCATGCTGGAGATGCCGTCCAGGATGGGGCCGATCTTCTGCCGAATCTCGTTGATGCCCGTGTTGGCGTCAGCCAGGCCGCTCTCCACCTGGCCAGCCAACCGGTCCCAGTCCTCTTTGATATGCTCCGAGGTCTCCCGCAGATTGGCCGACACTACCACGCCGTCTTCGGATATCTGCCGGAAGTTCTCGATGGCTTCGCGCAGGGCGCTCTTGACCTGCGGATCGCCCAGCACTTCGTTGAAGTGTTTCAGCGTGCTGTCGCTACGCTCAACCACCGTGTATAGGGTGGCGGTCATCTTCTCGGCACCCTCTATCGGACTCTCCGCAGCCCGATCCACTTCCTCGACGGTGCGTTTCTGAAACAGGTCGTGCAGATCGTCGGCCACCGGCGCTGCCCGGTCGGCCAGAGTGCCAATCTGTACGACTGCCTTCTCCACTGACCCGAGCAGCGTCTCGGGCACCAGGCCCTGGAACGGGTTGCCGATCTCGCCGGTTATGCCGGTGTTGGAAGCCACCGTCCGGTCCAGAGGTTCCGTTTCGATGGCGGGAGGCACGATCTCGATGTGCCCGCGTCCCAGGCCGAGCAGACCGGGAAAGACCTCCGCGTGGGCGCCGCTCGGAATGTAGAACCGGTCCTTGATCAAGCCGATGACTTGGACCCCCAGGTCCGGACGCCGTCGGTCGTCGAATTCCAGCCGCCCCACTCTACCCACCTGAACACCGTTCAGCCGTATCTCCATCCCTTCGGAAACGCCTTCGAGCTCGCGGAAGTTCATCTTCAGCTCGTACTCAGTGCCGCCCAGCCAACTGGGCTGCTCGCCGAAGACGATCATCAAGGCGCCCAGGACGGCCAACCCGCCGACCATGAACAAGCCGACCAAGAGGTTTCGTCTGGTATCTTCCACCGCTCAACTCCCCTGGTAGAGACCTTTGAGCTCTTCGTCTGAGGCCCGCCCCTCGACGAACCGGCGGACGATGGGCTCGTCAGTCTCGGCAATCTCGCGCGGCGTTCCGTCGAAGATGAACTTGCCCTCGTAGAGCATGACAATGCGGTCGGCCACCTTGTTAGCCGAGGCCATGTCGTGGGTAACCACTATGCCGGTGGCGCCCGTTTCTCGCTTGAGCTTGAGGATCAGCTCGTTAATGACATCGGCCCGGATCGGGTCCAGGCCGGTCGTCGGCTCGTCGTACAACACGACCTCCGGATCCAGGGCGATCGCCCGGGCCAGCGCCACCCGCTTGCGCTGGCCGCCAGAGAGGTCGGCCGGCCTCTTCTCCTGGATCCCGTCGAGCCCAACCATGCGCAGCTTCTCCGCCACCGTCTGCTCGATATTCTGCGCCGATTGCCTGCTGTGCTCGACAATCGGAAAGGCGATGTTCTCCGCCACGGTCAAGGAATCGAACAACGCGCCCATCTGAAACAGAAAGCCGAAGTTGACCCGCAGGTCGGCCAGATCGCGCCGCTTCATCGCCCCGATGTGCTGGCCATGGTAGTGGACTTCGCCCCTGTCGGGACGGAGCAACCCCACGATGTGCTTCAGCACGACGCTCTTGCCAACGCCGCTCTCGCCGATGATGACCGTGGTCTGCCCCTTGAGCAGCGAGAGATTGACCCCGCGCAGCACGTTGTGGCGGGCGAAGCTCTTGTGCACGTCGATCAGTTCGATGATCGGCTTGCCGTTACCACCAGGCGGTGACCCGGTACCTTCGCTGGCACTTGGCCTGGATGCCATCATACGTCATCATCCGATCAGCGGTCTGAAACCCCAGATCGCCTTGTATACGCCCAGCAGGAACGTGGCCAGGAAGAAGTCGATGGCCAGGATCACGATGAAGCTGGCCACGAACGACTCGGTGCAGGCCCGGCCGACGCCAGCCGCACCCTGTCGGCAGTGGAATCCCTTGTAGCAGGCTATCAGCCCGATGGCCCCGCCGAAGGCCAGGCTCTTGATGAACCCCACGCCCAGGTCCCACATCTCGACCGCGTGCCGAGTGTGGAACCAGTATGGCTCAGAGGGCACGCCCTTGAGTTGAACGGCGATGAACCAACCGGCCAGCGAGCCCGCCAGATCGCAGAAGACCGTCAGGCAGGGCGTCAGCAGCAGGCAGGCCAGAAAGCGGGGAACGACCAGGTGGCGGATGGGGTCGGCCCCCATGACCCTGAGGGCATCGAGCTGCTCGGTAACGTTCATGGTGCCCAGTTCAGCAGTGAGCGCTCCGCCCACCCGGCCGGCCAGCATCACTCCCGCCAGAACCGGGCCCAGCTCTTTGACCAGGGTCAGGTTGACCAGCACACCCATCTGCTGCTCGAAACCGGCGGCGGCCAGCTGGTCGTAGCTCTGGACCGCCAGCACCAACCCCACGAACACACCGGTGATCAGAATGACGGGCAGCGTACGGTTGCCGACCTCATAGAACTCGGGCATCACCCGACGCCAGGTCTTGAGCTGGGGCAACCCCGTGGCCACGAACCGCAGGGTACGGGCCGTGAATATCCAGAACTGCCCGAAAGCGCCGAGCGACTGGATGGTCTTGGCGCCAACCGTGGTAATCAGACGCATGATCGATCCCGAGATACCGGACCGCCGCCCACCCGGACAAACCGCTGATGCGGTTTTGAAATACCACATTCGCTTCGGACAGTTTGTACGGTACCATGGCGCGGGTGTCCAGCACCAGCGTCAACGTGTCGGTAGTTGTGCCTGCCTACCGGGAGGCGGACAACCTGCGCCCCCTGACAGAGCGGGTCTTCGCCGCCACCCGCCAGGCGGGCCTGGAGGCCGAGTTGATCGTCGTGGACGACGACTCCCGGGACGGATCGGTCGAGGTGGTCGAGTCGCTGGCCGCCGACCACCCGGTGAGGATTATCGTCCGGCGTGGGGAGCGAGGGTTGGCCACAGCCGTGCTGCGCGGCTTCGACGAGGCGAACGGTGACATCCTGGTAGTGATGGATGCCGATCTGCAGCACCCTCCGGAGAAGGTACCCGAACTGGTCGAGTGCATCGCCTCCGGGCAAGCCGAGTTCGTGATCGGATCGCGCTACGTCGGCGAAGGACGTATCGACAAGGACTGGCCGCTGGTGCGCCGCCTGAACAGCCAGGTGGCAACGCTGTTGGCCCGCCCGCTGACGTCAGTGCGCGATCCGATGTCCGGTTTCTTCGCCTTACACCGGGACACCTGGCGCCGGGCTGCGCCGTTGAATCCACTGGGCTACAAGATCGCCCTGGAACTGATGGTCAAGGCTCGCTGCAGCCCCTGTGCCGAGGTGCCCATCGTGTTCGGTGACCGGGCGGCCGGCGAAAGCAAGCTCAGCCTGGCCGAACAGCTCCGCTACCTGCGTCACCTGCTGCGGCTCTACGCCTTTCGCCTGTTCTCCCGCCGGTAGTCTGTCCGCTGCGCTGTCGATTCGAGGTGACGCCGAGATTCGGCCCGGTGGTCTATACGTCGGGGACGAGCGACTCGTAGGTACGCGACAAGGCCAGATCGTGGGCCTCGTTGTAGGCCTGGCCCAGGTTGGCCCAGTCCAGCAGGTCACTCAGTCGCTCGGTGCGGTTGCGCAACTGGATCCGCTCGCGCCGGCCGAGCTTGCAGAAATCGATGAGAATCTGGGCCAGGTCGTCGATGGCCCGGGCGGTGTCCTGGTGGCGGCGGTCAATCACGTAGATTCCACGGCGATCGTGGTCCGGAACCTCTGAGGCGATGAAGGTGCCGAAGCCCGACAGATTCGAGGTCACCGACGGCACGCCCATCAGAGTGCATTCCGCGGGCGTGTACCCCCACGGCTCGTAGTAGGACGGGAACACGCCCAGGTGGCAGCCGCGGACGAACTCGTCGTATTCCATCCCCAGCAGTGGGCTGGTCGTCGAGAGGAAGGTCGGGTGATACACGACCTTGACCCGATCCTCCGGGCTGTTGAACAAACGCCGGTGTCGCAGGTGGGCCAGGATCAGGTCGCTGTCATCATTCTCCATATTGTGAGTGACAATCTGGGCGTGCGCCGTGCGCCGGCGCGTCAGCAGCATGCGCTTGAGCCTGATGATTTCCTGGTCCGCCACCAACTCCTGCAACTCGGGCATCTCGCCGGTGGCCGCCACGTCAAACATGCGCCGGCCCACCTCGCTGGTGATCTGATCGCAGAGCTTCTTCAACTCGCCCAGCAACACCTGGTTGTTGAGCACCTCGACGTTCACGTTCTTGGTCGCTGCGCTGGTGATCAGAAAGGCCACCACCGTCTTGTCGCTGCCGATGTGCCGCAGATGCCCGTTCAGCCGATGCAAGGCCTCGATGAACAGGTCTACACCTTTGTTGCGGTACTCGTAGCGCCCGGCAAAGAAGAAATAGACCGTCTTCTCCAGGTCGAAGGACTCCGATCCGAAGAAGTGCCCCCGCACGAACTGGTGAATCCGCCACTTCTGATGCCGGTGGAGATTCTGGAACTCATGCAGAGCAGCAAACTTCTCAACCTGCAGGCCGTTGGGCAGCACGACGTCCGGCTTACGTTTCAGCAGGTGCTCCGACTCGGTAGCGGTGACGTCAGACACTGTGGTGAAAACATCGGCGGAGTGGGCGGCAGCCCGCTCGACGCAGTAACGATGGTAGATGTTCAGGTTGCCCGCGTCAGCGTCAGCGTCCAGCCATTTGAGCCGCTCGTAGAAATCACCGCGCGTCGCGCACAGGTATCGCCCCAGCAGGGTGGCGTGCGTCGTGAACACGGTAGCGGCGGCGATCCTCCGAGTGCGGAGGTTGGGTAGCGCAGCCGACGCCATCCACTCGTGGAAATGGGCTACTACCCTGGAGGCCGGATGCTGCCGGACATGTTCATCCAGCAGCTCCGTCACCAGGTGGCCGAACACGATGGCGTCGTTCATCTCCACGTCGCCTTCGGGCGACGGAATGTGGTGCTCCTCCCACATGCGATGCTTCAGCTCACCCAGATGTCGGTAGGTGGGCTGGAGATCGAGCAGCACAGCCTTGGGATAACCACTGATCAGCCAGCGGCCGAAATGGCAAGTGATCCCCCGCTGCCGCAAAGCCTCCAGGGTCGGAGCCAGAATCTCACCCGGATCAAGCGGTTCGAACTCCAGGGCCGAACTGTGGTTGTCGTACGGGCCGACAACGCAGTACCGGTCACCCCACCGCTCGACCATGGTCGGCGCCTTGGAGCGCAGCACGGTGTAGATGCCGCCCACCTTGCGGCAGACTTCCCAGGCAATCTCGAACAGGATGGGTTGCTCGTCGGTAGTCACGGAGCGAATGTTGTAACGACCTCGGTCCGGCGGGTCAATCCCCGACCCCGTCACCATTCGTGTCCAGCGTCTCGTCGGCTATCGGTACGAACCGAACATCCGCATAGCTGCCCCGTCCGCCTTGATCACGGGCGATGATCCTCAGGCGGAACTCATCGGTGAGTCTTTCGGGATGAGGCAGGTCCGCCGTCAAGGTGTAGAGGCTTGCGTCGGTAGCGTCGGGGATCAGAGCATTCGTACGCCCCACCGCCTCCACGCCTTCGTCGCTGCGGAAGGGGTTGAGATCAGACTCGATCAGGTCGATGTACTCGTCCCCTGGCCCGGTGATCCAGGCGCTCACGTCGCCCAGATTATCCTGCCCATCCGCGTCAGCGACGGTGGCCGAGATGGTGAATGCCCCCGCCTCGGCATCGATCGCCACGGCCACAGCCGTCACCTGTGGATACCCCGCGGGACCTACGCGGCCAGGAGAAACCGCTTTCAGGCTCATGTTACCATCGACAGCCCAATCGAGGACGGTTTCGAGTGACTGCGACGCCGAGATTCCCGCGGCGGACAGTTCGACCGGCATGGTGAGCGAACTGCCCAGGTCACCGGCCACTATCGCCGTTCGGCGCACGTCGACCGCCGACTCGAAGCCCACCAGAAGTCGCGATCCGTCGCCAGCGATGGCCGCCAGGTACATGGGCAGCGGTGTGATCAGCCGGGCGGCGCCCTCGGTCCCGCCAGCATCCAGCACATAGCCCGTGCGTCGCAGCTCCCCACCGCTGTCCATCACGTCGCGCAGGTAGACGATCGTGCCGGTGTCGGCAATTGACGGCGAAGCATCGCGTGCCACGTCATGAGTTGTGGTAAGCTGGGTCGCCTCACCGCCCGCGATGCGGTAAAGATCGACCCAGTCTGCCTCCGCTTCGTTGTCGTCGCGCCGGCGGACGACAGTGGCCACGACCGTTCCGTCAGCGGCAGCGGCGTACCCGGTCAAGAGCAAGCCGCGGTAAATGCCGTCGGGGCTGTTGGCTTCGGGCAACGAAGTTGGGTCGAAGATCAACGTCGGGCTGCCCCCGCCAGCATCGAGGCGATACAACTCGAACGGTTGGTCCGCGTCCTGGAACACCAGTGAGTCGCCCTCCGCGCTGGCCCGCAGCGATCCGACCTGCTCAACCGGCACGTCGGTGTTGGTGACCGGATCGTAGATTTGGACTGGGGCGGCACCGTCGACCCGATAGATGGCGCCGTCCACCCCGGCCCGTAAGAACACTGTGGACCCGTCTTGATCCACCGCCAGGGTAACGTCGTTCGCCCCCGCGAACTCGACACCGGGCAGCTCCAGCTCAGCGACATTCGTGCCGTCTCGATCGCTTCGCCAAATGCGGGGGGCCTGTTCCTCGTCGCCCGCGGTGGCCAGGTATACGACCTGACCGTCGCCGCTGACGGCTACGCCTATGAGGCTTCCGTCGGCCCCGTCATCATCCGGCACCGGCGTGAAGGGCTCGTCAACTGTCCCGCGATGTATCACCGTGCGCAACGGCGACTCTGCCACGGCGATGGTCACGGAGGCAGCGCCCACCGCCCCATCGTCGTCTTCCACACTCAGGGTCACCTCGTAGCTGCCAGGCTCCAGGAACTCATATTCAGCAGTTGGCCCGTCCGCGGTCTGGCCATCCCCAAATTCCCACGCATACGCCTCTATCGTACCGTCGGGGTCTTCGCTCTCGGTGGCGTCGAACACGACGCTCAATGGGGCGGGGCCGTCGGTAGGATCCGCCCTGATGACCGCGACTGGCGGCAGGTTGCCGGGCTCGTCCTGGCCATCGTTTCCGTCCGGCGGAGCGATCCCCTGACCGAAGACGAGTGTCACGCGGAAGATCTCCATCTCGGCGGAGAAGTCAGCCCGCACCTCGACACAAAGGGAGAACCGACCGGTCGCCACTAACGCCACCCCGTTGGCAGTAAGACCAAGCGTCTCCTCGGCCACGGTCAAGGCACCTTCGTCAACCGCGACCTCGAAGGGGCCAACAAGCACCGGCGACGCACAAACGTCTGCATCGTCGGCCGCGGCGAAGCGGAACAGAACCTCCGCGTTTCCGGAGACCGGATCGTTGCCATCGACCGGTCGGATGATCATATCCTCCGCACTCAAGGTGAGCGTAGCGCTGCTGGGCGGCTCGCTGGGGCCCTCTTCCAGGGTGGTGAACAGGACGATGGGGCTCTGCCGGGTAAGGACAGCATCCGGCAGGAGCAGAAAAGCGCCCGACTCGTCGAACTCCGTAAGATCGATCTGAAACTGGGCCTCACCCGGGCCGGTGCCGGATCCATTGCCACCGCTACGGGCAATAACAGAGACGCAACCTGCCAGGCAGAGCAGAGCGGCCGCGCCGGCGCGCAGCCCAAGCCGGTGAGAAACTGTCGAGGTCATGGCCGAAATCCCTTTCGTTTATGAGCCTCCAACCACGGGCGCCGCACCGCGCCGCGACGCCTGTTGTTCGTCCGTCTGTGTCCGGGTTGTCGAGGCCGTCCGGCTCGCGGTGCCGAGCCGGGGCGGTCAGCTTACGCCGCTGCCGGCGGCGATGTCCTCGGCTGTCGTCAGCAGAATCACCTGGGAGAGGTCCGCTGTGCTGGCTGCCAACAACATGCCCTGGCTCTCCTGGCCGCGCATCTTGCGCGGTGCCAGATTCGCCACCACGACGATGTTGCGTCCCACGAGTTGGTCCGGGGCGTAGTGCTCCTTCAGCCCGGCCACCAACTGGCGGCGCTCGTCGCCCAGGTCCACCTGCAGGATCAGCAGCTTGTCGGCGTTAGGATGCTCCGCAGCCTCGAGGACTTTGCCAACGCGCAGCTTGATCTTGCAGAAATCGTCGTAACTGATCAGATCGGGTTGTTCTGCCATAGTCTACCTTCCGCGCCTCGTTGTCCGCAGTGTACCGCCGGTCCGCTGGGGCGCCAACAACACAGGGCGCCTGCGAAGCAGCGCTCGTTGCGTCCCGGCACCACCCAGATACAATGGTGACCGGAGGCGAATCGCAAGCGCGCGGAGGGGCTAACCACCCCGGCGCTCATTCCGTTCAGTTTCACCCCTCGGGGGGCACGCGGCAGTGGACTCGGCATCCGTGAATCTCGGTTGGCTGCGAAAGGTCCGCCGGCTCACGCACGTCCTGATCGTAGCAGGCGTGCTGACGGGCCTGGTGGTTACCTGGCGAGCCGCCATTCAGGCTGACGTGCTGCGCGCCGCTATCGGCGCGGCAGCCACGCTGGGCGTGCTCTGCTCCGGCACGCTGTGGTTGGCCTCGATCAGAGTTGGCCTGGCCCTGGTGCGGTCTCTGCGGCGGTGCGACCGACTGGGTCGCCGACTGCTGGGCGCGGAGGAGGCCTACGCCGCTCAGCAGCAGCGCCTCGACAACTTGACGGACGAACTGAGCACGGCTTGTGAAGCCTCGCGGCAGGAGGCAAAAGAGCTGGCCGATCGGGTCGATCAGAGCCACCGTCGCGTCATCGAACGTGTCGAGGGGGTCGTGGCCCGGGTCGAGACCTTCTCCAAACTCCATGATGGGCAGGCAGAGAGGCTGGAGCGACGGGTCAGCGCCTTGGAGTCGGCGCTTCGTCGCGGGGCCGCGTCGCCCGACGTCGAGAAGATCGACACCCGCGACTGGGCCGACTCCAACGCCCCGCCGGGCGAGCGAACCGTCGCTGCATATCGCCACCTGGTTGAACAGGAGGTCCCCGCTGACACGACGGCAGAAGCGGATGTACTGGCGGAGAAGCGGAAGCTGCGGACGGATTTCGCCGGCCTGATTCACGACAAAGACTATGCCGCCGCCTTGGCCAAGGGTGATGAGCTCGTAACCCGATTCCCGGAGAGTACGGCGGCAACGGATTTCCGGCGCGTTCGACCTCACCTGGTGCGTCGAATTCAACTCGCCAAGAACGCGGAGCCCGGTCGCCAGAAGTAGCCTTGTACCGAGCGGTGCGCCTGGCCGGTTGTCAGCATCCGGCCCGCCCGTACAATGCCCCCGCTAGGAAGGGGCTTGACATGGACGTATGTCCGCTGGTTTTTGAACCGATTCTCAAGCGCCGCATCTGGGGAGGCCGGCGGCTCGAATCGTTGGGCAAACGGCTGCCAGCCGACGTGCCCATCGGTGAGTCCTGGGAGCTTGCCGACCTGGAGGAGGACCAGTCCCTGGCCCGCGGTGGCCTGGCCACGGGTCGCACGCTCCGCTGGCTGGTCGAGAACTGGGGCGACGACTTGCTGGGCGGAGCGAACCTGTTCGAGGGCCGCTTTCCGCTGCTGATCAAATTCCTCGACGCCGCTCAGAACCTCAGCGTGCAGGTCCATCCCGACGAAACCATGGCCCGCAAGCTTGGCGGGGACGTTCGCGTCAAGAACGAAGCCTGGTACGTCATCCACGCCGAGCCGGACGGGGCCATCTATTACGGGCTAAACGACGGCGTCGGCCGGTCCGCGTTTGCTGCTGCGATCACGCAGGGGCGGGTGGCGGAGACCTTGCGCCGGGTCCCGGTCCGCACCGGCGACTGTTACTACCTGCCCAGCGGTACCGTCCACGCCCTGGGCCGGGGCGTGATGGTGGCGGAGGTACAGACCCCGTCAGACATAACCTATCGAGTCTACGATTGGGACCGGGTGGATGCCGCGACGGGCAGCCCGCGGGAGCTGCACGTCGAGCAGGCCTTGGAGTGCATCCATTTCGGCGCCGGCCTGCCCCGGCAGGAGCGAGCCCACGTCGCATCGGTCTGGACCACGGTGACCAGACTGGTCACCTGCGAGTCATTCATCATCGAGCGGGTGCGGATGTGCGAGGGGCTCGAGCAGGCCATTCCTTATGGCGGCATGGTGGTCTGGATTGTGCTCGAAGGCCGGGGCGAGATAGAGTATCATCAGGGCGCCAAGCCGATGATCTTCGGCACAGGGGATACGGTGTTGTTGCCAGCGGGCCTGAACGAGGCCCGGATCAAGGTGCTGCAGGACGCCATGTGGCTGGAAGTGACCCTGCCGCAGGCTAGTGATCCGGCGCGGTTCGACGAGTTGAAGGCAGCCGTCCCGCAGGAGCAGGCGCCGCCGTTCGTACAGATCAGGCCGCCCCAAGCCGAACGTTAGCGGGCGGCGGGAAGAAGCCGGCAGCGGCAAGGGATTGCCCATGAGCACCAACCCTTCAACAACTCCCTGGCTGCGATCGGCCCGCTGGGCGGCGATCGTGGCGGGCGTGGCCTGGGCGGCCGTGGGGCTCGTCTGGGTATACAAGGCGGCCGTTAGCGGGAATGTCCTTGGTGCGGTCGCCGGCGCGGGCCTCTGCGTGGCGGTCATCATCCTGGACTGCGTAGCCGCTGCTATCCTCCGGCTGGGCGGCATTGTCTTGCGGTCCGCCCGCCGCATCGAAGCGATGGAATCCCGCCTCACCAACCTCGAACTAGCCCTGGCGGAGCAGGAGGAGACGGTCAACCTCTCGGAAGCCGGGTCCGGAGACCCCAGCGCCCTGGTGGCTGCCAATCTCGATGAAGATGCCTTCCCGCGCCTCCTTTCGGAAGCGGCGGAGGCACCCGCCGATGCCGCCCCGCCACCGACAGTATCGAAAGAGCTGGAACAACTGGTGATGGCCGAGATGGGCAGACTGCGCGAGGAGTTCGCCCTCCTGGTGCAGCAGGGGGATTTCAGCGGCGCCCTCCAGACCGGCGAACGCATCGCCACCCTCTTTCCCGACAGCAACCTGGCATCCGAGTAC
>JANQGB010001255.1 GCA_028277545.1 Phycisphaerae bacterium
GCTTCCAGCCTGTGCTTGCACCGGCAAGATGCCGGTGCCACACAGATGCAGGCGATTCCTCCGCACGACACTCACCTGTTCTGAGAACAGGCGCTCGACGTTTCCGCCCCGTCCTACAACGCGGTCAGCAGTCGTTCGCGCGCCGCCCAGATCTCGTTCGCATCAGGACGGCCGCGCTGCTGCTGGTCCATGCTCCGCCACATCGCATGCACGGCCACCCCCTGCGAGGCATACTGCGAGCGTCTGAGCAACTCGCAGGCATATGACCAGACGACCAGATCATCCTGAACCGCGGGCTGCCGCATGAGCTCGTCGGCCCGGGCAGCGCCGATGGGAATGCCCGCCTCTCCGGCCAGCTCGATGAGCCAGATCCGCTCCAGGGCCCGGGCGGTGCCTGCCGCTCTACGCTTGTTGCGCTTGTTGTTGCTCTTGAGGCCCAGTGTCAGCTTGCTCACCCGCCTGCCCCGCTGGTTAACAGTCTCCAAACGAAAGGACGTGGTGAAGAAGGCCGACAGCAACCGGGCGAATGCCGGAATGTCGCCCTGCTCGGGCCGCCACTCGACGGGCAGGCTGCCCTGCATTCTCCTCACCCAGGCCTGGGCGCCGGCACCGGTTCGCAACTCGGTCACGCTCTCGTCACCCAGCAGCCCGGGCTGTGACTCGGCCCGCCGCCCGATCCAGAGCAGGAGGTTGTAAGCCTGTTCCTGCAACTTCAGAACGCGCTTTAAGTCTTCGATTCGCATCACACACCTCCGTGAGTCGTTGGATCGTTGAGTACCGTGTTGGCCAACCGCATCGCCGTCTCGTTCGCCATGATCGCGCCTCTTTGGCTTCCAACCTCGCTGGCTACTCTTACGGCGGATGGGCAGGCAGTGTGCCACTGGCAACCTGCTGCGCATGAGTTGCTGTAAATAGCTGTTTTTGCTTAGCTTAGGAGATGTGCCCCAGGTGCCGTCGTCACTGATCACTCGGTGCCCTACGCCAGCTTGCTATCTAAGGAGCTAGTAATCTATACTAAGGGCTATGCAGAAGCGTGTGGCCATCGGGCTACTCGGCACCGTCCTCGACGGACGGTTGGACGCCGAGCGTTGGGAGACCTGGCGGCCTACGGTCTCCGTCTGCCAGCATGAAGACCTGCTGATCGACCGCTTCGTGCTGATCCACCAACCACAGCACGAGCGCCTTGCTGAGGTCGTGGCGGACGATATACGTGCCGTGTCGCCAGAGACGGAGGTGGTTCACCATCACATCGAGTGGGAGGACCCGTGGGAATTCGAGGACGTCTTCGGCTCATTGCATGATTTCGCCCGCTCCTACCACTTCGATCCCGAGCGTGAGGAGTACCTCATCCACCTTACCACGGGCACGCACGTGGCCCAGATTTGCCTCTTCCTGCTGACTGAGTCGCGGCACCTGCCCGGCAAGGTGCTGCAGACCTCCCCGCCGATGCGCAAGCAGAAGCGCTCGCCCGGAGATTACCGCATCATTGACCTCGACCTGTCGCGGTACGACCGTTTGGCGTCACGCTTCGCCCTCGAACACCGCGAGAGTCTGACCTTCCTGAAGTCGGGCATCGATACGCGAAACCGGCAGTTCAACGCCATGATTGAGCAGATCGAGCGCGTAGCGCTGCGCTCGTCGGCCCCGCTGTTGCTCATGGGCCCGACCGGCGCCGGAAAGTCGCAACTAGCCCGGCAGATCTACGAGCTGAAGTTGGCCCGCAAGCTGATCGGCGGTCCGTTCGTGGAGGCCAACAGTGCCACGCTCCGTGGTGATGCGGCCATGTCCACCCTCTTCGGCCACACCAAGGGCGCCTTCACCGGGGCGGCAGCAGCCCGGACCGGGCTGCTGCGCAAGGCACACGGCGGAGTGCTGTTCCTGGACGAGATCGGCGACATGGGCCTGGACGAGCAGGCCATGCTGCTGCGGGCCCTGGAGGAGAAGCACTTCTGGCCGGTGGGTGCCGACCAGGAGGTGCAGAGTGACTTCCAGTTACTGGCCGGCACCAACCGCGACCTGCACACCGACGTACGGACCGGGCGCTTCCGCGACGACCTGCTGGCCCGCACCAGCCTGTGGACGTTTCGGCTCCCCGGTCTGCGCCGGCGGCGTGAGGACATTGAGCCCAACATTGACTACGAACTGGAGAACTACACCCGGCGGACCGGGCAGCGGGTCACCTTCAACAAGGAGGCCCGCCAGCTCTTCGGACGCTTCGCGCAGTCCGTGTCCGCGCCATGGACGAACAACTTCCGAGATCTGAACGGTGCCATCACCCGCATGGCCACACTGGCGCCTGGCGGCAGGATTACCGTCGATACCGTGCGCGAGGAGATCGAGCGACTGAAGACTACCTGGCACTCCGATCCCGGGGACCGGGGCGGGGCACTGCTTGAGCGGCTGCTCGGTGCGGGTCAGGTGGCGGAGTTGGATCGCTTCGACCGAGTCCAGCTCGCCTACGTGCTGGCGGTGTGCCGTACCTGCCGCACGCTCTCAGAAGCGGGCCGGGTGCTGTTCGCCGCGTCGCGCCAGCGGCGCAAGAAGACCAACGACGCCGACCGCCTGCGAAAGTACCTGGGCCGCTTCGGGATCCAATGGGCGGACCTGGCCGGTGCCGCAGCGGAGGACACGAAGTGGCACGTTAATCAATGACGAATCTGCTTCAGGATGGCGGGGTCCTTGATCTCATCGTCCCGGGCCAGCAGCAGCGTCTTGGCCAGCACCTCCGCTGTTTTGGGGTCGTCATCAGCAAAGGGCAGGAACAGCCGTCCGCGGTACTGGCTGTGCACCGCCACGATAAGCAGCACCCGTCCCGGCAGCACGGTCGTGGTCGCGCTGCCCAGATGTACACTGTAGCTGCCGCGAGTGCCGTCGATCAGTGCGTGGTGGCCGTCCACCCGGACGTTGGCCAGGCCCAGCAGCCGGCAGGTCTCGGTCAACAGGGTGGCACGCATTTCCACGGTGGAGGCGGACGCCTCTGGGTCCACACCGCCGGCATGCGCCACGCTGACCACCAGGTCGAGGTCGCGCATGGCCTCGCTGAACAGGCGGTCAGGGATGCCGGCGATCGACAGACGCTTGTGTTGTTCGCCCCGCCGGACGAACGTTACCCCCTCCAGCGTAAGGCCTTCGATCTCCGCTGGCGTGTAGAAGGCTTCCTGGAACCACACTTCGGCGACCAGGCCCTCGTCGTGAAACGTCTTGCGAACACCTTCCTCCGGGGCGGCCACCCACTGCCGCCGCTTGAGCAGCGACAGCGCCTGCCGGGGATTCACCTGGTGCCCGGCGTACCTGCGCGTGAAGTCGCAGTTGTCTGATTCGGATTCGGTCTTGGGATAGACCTCCCGGAAGATCTGCTTGAACGGCTGTACGCGCTCCGCGGTGAAGCAGTCCCGCTGCCACTCGGTCCAGTCACGGCGCTGCAGGAATTCGACCGGGTGGGCGAGCCTTAAGTCGTCCTTCTTGCCCACCACTTCCAGCGAGCCGTCGTGGTTGCGAAGTACCCGGCCCTCCTTGTCTGGATAGCCGACCAGATCGCCGTTCCCGACGAACACCAGACGCTCGATCATGGGCCGCAGCATCGGGTGGTCAAAGAACTCCCGCAGTTCAGGTCCGGTGAAGGTGTCGCCGCGGCACATCGACTCTTCGAGGGACAGACGCATACGCGATCGCTGGCGGCGGAGGTCCGTGACCCGGGCCCGAAGCTCGCTGATCTCGGTGCGCTTCCGCAGCTTGGCCGGCACGTTCTTCAGACGGCGCCCCTTCTTCACCACGGTCAGTTCGGGATCACCCTCCGGTGTGATGGCCAGTGACACCGTTGTTTCCTCGGCAGTGACAGTGACAGGTCCCCGGGCCAGATCCGCCACCGCCTCGGCCTCCATGGCCCACTGCAGGCGCCGTGGATCCCGATATCCCGCCGTGCGAGCCAGGTTTTGCATGCCAATCTCGACCGCCCGGCCTTCGCTGGCCTGACGCTGGCTACCGAACTTGCGGCTCTGGCGCTTGAATTCCTGAAGACGCTGGTATCGGCGCAGCGTCTCCGCCTTGGACTGTTCGGCCTTCGCTGGCAGAGGTACCAGCCCCAGGGCCCGCACCGCATCCTGATGCCGCTTGTCGTCGATCCGGGGCATCAACTCGGCGGTCGTGACCCGGTTCAGCATCGCGTCCGCGAAGAGCTGCGCTCGCTTGTGCCCGCCGCTGTTGGAGGCATACTTGGCAGGCTTCTGAAGCTGGTCCCAGCCGTCAGCGCCGACCGCCTCGATCACCCGGTTGAACCAGGCAACATCAACGGCGCCGTCCTCCAGATCCTCCGCTTCGAGTTCCGTTCGCTCGCTGATACGCACGGTCCACAGGTCGCGGAAATCCCGATCTCGCCAGTAGGCGTTCTGCTTGGTGTGGGCATGGATCCACCACACGGCGTCTTCGAGGCCCTTCATCCCGAGCGCGTGCTGTACGTGGGTGGCCCATTGCGGGGCGAACATCACTACCTCGTGTAGCTTCGCCGTCTTCAGTCCCGACGCTTCGAAGAGCTTCGCGAATCGCTCGGGAGTGTCCTCCTGACCGGGAGATGTGACCGCGATCAGCCGGCTGAACGATAATGCCCGTGTGGGGTCACCCCACTCGTGCTGGCGAACGATCTTGTCGCGTCCCAGGGCGGCGACCAGCTTGAAGAGCGCCTCCGCGCCGCCAGAGTGTCGCAAGTCCGCCGCGGGCAGGCTCGCCGGGCTGAAGCGCTCGCCGCGGACAAGTTCCACCTCTACAAGGCGATCGCGCATCCGGCCGGCCGCCTCGGCCAGCTTGGGATGACCCTCCAGGACTTTGGAGGGCCGCAGGCCGGTCACCTCGCGGATTGGACCGA
>JANQGB010000734.1 GCA_028277545.1 Phycisphaerae bacterium
AGGCACCCCGCGCCGTATCGCCTGGGTGCGCCGCAACCTGACCATCGACTTCGAGGAGGCCTGGGGGCGACTGATGAGCCCGCAAGGCCTGTTGCGCAGCGGCACGGTCGACGGGCTGAACGAAGGCGACCGTTATTCAGTCGCAGCCGCCACCGGCGACACCCTCGCCGGCACGGCACACATCGTTAACCGCCCGAAGGACTTCTGCGCGACCGTCGAGGGCCTCAACGACGCCTTCCTGCACATCCGGCTGGACAAGTCATGCGAAACGCCAGGCCAGTCCGAGGCCCACTTTTTCGTCTCCACCTACGGCCTGTCGCAGGACCAGGTAGACGCACTCCAGGAGCGGTGGAATACGCTGTTCGCTGCGCTGTATCCGGAGGCGACAACTGAGTGAGGTATGACATCGCGGCACCGGCGCGTCGGGGGGCATAATATCACCGGCGCAAACGCGTGCCTGCCTGCCAGCGCCAGTTCGCGGTCATTGCTCGGCGACGGCTGCCTGTTCGCGCACCAGCGCTATCAGCGTTTGTCCCGGCTGCGGATCGGGCGGGGTCTTGGCGGATACCACGGTGATTCGGCTGTTGCTGTCTATGACCATCATGGGAACGGCGTCCGGGCCGTATAGGTTGCGAAAGTCAGCGTAGCCGAACTCGTCGGAGAGGGGGGTAGCCTTGATGGTTGCTCCGGCTGCGAAGCGTTCCTCCAGAGCAGCGGCGTTCATCTGGTCATCAAAGAGCAGGCGACCCTGCAGGTGCTTGTGGAGGGATCGCTTGCCGCTTGATTCGGTGTCGGGCGGGAGTTGATAGCACTCGGCGTGGCCGAACAGCCGGGTCACCCTCTGAATGGCCAGCACGTTGACCCACTCGTTGGGCGTCACGGCGAAGAGGCGGCCGATGCCGCCCAGGTCGATTTCGTCGAGGGCGTACTCAGCCAGGATGCTGCCGGTATAGGTAGGCAGCCCGGCCATGCGGGCCACGGCGGCGTGATCGCGGTTGGTGTCCACCAGCAGCACGCGGTAGCCCTTGTCGTTCAGCGTCTGGGCCAGTGCCCGGACCCAGCCGTGAGCGCCCACGAAGAGGATGCCCTGCGGGTTGGGGTCGGCTACGCCCAAGCGCCGCGCCGCCACGGGTGCGGCCAGGCCATAGACTGCCACCGTCCCGACTATCACAGTGAAGGTGACTGGCACCAGGAGGCCAGCCTGCTCGTAGCCCACCTCCTCCAGGCGCAGGGCGAACACGGACGCGACCGCAGCGGCCACAATCCCCCGGGGCGCCATGCACAGCAGAAAGGTGCGCTCTTTACGGCTGAGCGTGGATCGCCAGGTGGATGCCCACACCGTCACCGGCCGGGCCACTACGATCAGCAGGCCGACGAAGAGCGCTCCCGGAAGCGCTACGCTGGTCAGGTCGGTCACCTCCAGCCGGGCAGCCAGCAGAATGAACAAGGCCGATATGAGCAGGACGCGGAGGTTCTCCTTGAATTCGACAATATGCCGGATGTCGGCATACTTCTGATTCGCCAGGGCAATGCCCATCAGCGTCACCGCCAGCAGGCCGGATTCGTGCTGCACATGGTTGGCGGCCACGAAGGCGGCGGAAACGAACATCAGCGAGACGGCGTTCTGCAGAAAATCCGGCACCCAGTAGCGCCTTAACAGCACGACCAGCAGCCCGGCCGAGAGCAGCCCCAGTCCGCCGCCAACCACGATGGTCTTGAGGACGGCCACCAGGACGTGCGCGGTGGCCGCCTTGGCACCGCCACTGAGCAGGGCCTCAAAAACCAGCACCGCCAGCAGCGCCCCCACCGGATCGATGACGATGCCTTCCCACTTGAGGATGTGGCCTACGGCGCCGGAGGGCCGTATCTGCCGCAGCAGCGGAAGAATCACCGTCGGGCCGGTGACCACCAGTATCGCCCCCAGCAGGGCAGACAGCGCCCAGCCCAGGTCGAACAGCAGGTAAGCCCCCAGGGCCGCAACCACCCAGGTGAGCAGCGCGCCGATGGACATGAGATTGCGGGCCACCCCGCCCACGCCGCTCAGCTCTGAGAAGCGCAGACTCAGGCCACCCTCGTACAGGATCAGAGCGACCGACAGCGACACGATCGGAAACAGCAGGTCGCCCAGCAGCAAGTCCGTGTCCAGCAGACCGGTCACCGGGCCGGCCACGAAACCGGCCAGCAGAAGCAGGAGTATGGAGGGCAGCCCCACCCGCCAGGCCAGCCACTGTGACGCGGCCCCGAAGACAATGATGGTTACGATGGCTGCCAGGGCCGTCTCGGACACGTGCCTTCTCCCGCCGCCGGCTACCCGCGGCCAGCGGCTGGCACGCATGATACACATCGTATCGGGCCGAGACTAGCGAGCGATTGCCGTGAATCCGGCCGGGCCGTACCGCGTTACGGCACCCCGTTCGTCCCCGGGCCGGCAACTGGCCGACGGTGGACGCCGGGGACCCGTCTACGTACTATGAAGTACCGCCGGGGGGCCGGCTGGTGGCCGCCCCACCGGCATTCGGGAGATCGTCTCATGGCACGCACCTACCTGGACCCGGGCAAGTGGCTGGATACGCCGGCGCTGGCCAGGGAGACGTACGAACGCATGACCGACGAAGGAATCCTGATCGCCTCGCTGGACGCTGCGGGCAAGCTCAACCCCATGACCATCGGCTGGGGCGTGTTCGGGTTGATCTGGGGTCGTCCGATGTTCCAGGTGCTGGTTCGCCCCTCGCGCTACACGTATCAATGCATAGAGCACACCCGGGATTACACGGTCAACGTTCTGCCAGCCGATCTCCAGGAAGCGGCCACGTTCTGCGGGACCGAGTCCGGGCGAGATTTCGACAAGATGGCGGAGCAGGATCTGACCACGCTGCCCAGCAAGCACATTGCCAGTGGCGGTATCACCCAGGCCAACATCGTCTTCGAATGCCGGGTTGTCCACCACAACGATGTCCAGGAGCCGGCCTTCGCCGAGGAGATAA
>JANQGB010001317.1 GCA_028277545.1 Phycisphaerae bacterium
TTCGAAGCAGAAGTGGAAGCTCAAAAGCGCCATGCCTGATCGGGACGAGAACGGCCAGCCATCGCTCAGTTTCACGCTGGACCCGCGCGGCGGAAGCCAGTTCGCCCGGCTGACGGGAGACAACATCGGCCAGCAGTTGTGCATCTTCCTGGACGACGAGGCCATGTCGCACGCGACGATCAAGTCGCAGATTCGCCAGCGTGGCCAGATCACCGGACGGTTCACTCAGCAGGACGTCTGGGACCTGGTCCAGATTCTTGACGCCGGTTCACTGCCGGGGCGGCTCAAAGAGACGCCGCTAATGGAGAAGAACGTCGGGCCATCGCTGGGGCGGACGAACCGCGAGCTGGGGATGAAGGCGGCCATCTACGGAATGGTGGTGGTTGCGGCCTTCATCCTGATCTACTACCAGTTTGCCGGCGTGGTGGCCAACGTGGCGCTGTTCCTCAACCTGCTGTTTGTCCTGGGGATCATGGCCACCCTGCAAGCCACCTTCACCCTACCAGGCATCGCGGGCCTGATCCTCACCGTGGGTATGGCGGTCGATGCCAACGTGCTCATCTTCGAACGAATTCGCGAAGAGCGAGAACGGGGTGTCCTGCTGAAACGGGCGGTTAAGACGGGGTATGACAAGGCCTTGTCCACCATTGTGGATGCCAACCTGACCACGCTGATCACTTGCGTTGTGCTTGGCTACGTGGGCAGCGAGGAGGTCAAGGGCTTTGCCATGGTGCTGGGCTTCGGCATCGTGACCAGCATGTTCACCGCTCTGTTCGTGACGCGCCTGATCTTCACCACGCTGATCGACGCCGGCTGGCTCAGCGAGCTCAAGATGTTCCGCCTGATCGGCCGGCCTAACGTCGACTGGTTGGCCATGCGGAGCAAGTTCTGGCCCGTCTCGCTGGTTCTGGTCATCGGCGGCCTGGGCCTGTTCATCACCGCCTCGGCTCGGGACAAGGAGAAGGTCTACGACATCGAGTTCCTGGGCGGCACCAGCGTTCAGATCGAGCTGAAGGACGACGTTGACCTGTCTGACGAGGATGTTCGCCAGCGGGTGACGGCCCGGGAATCGGGCAACGGGAAGACGTCGGTACAGTGGCTCAACGAGGCGGCCGACGCCCTGGCCAAGGCGGAGATTACGACCGGGTCCATCCCGACGGAGTTCGTGGTCACCTCCGACACGCTGACCACCCCGCAGATCAAGGCCCTGATGGAGACCAAGCGTCGCGGCCAGCGCGACGCGCTGGTGGACCTGCTCGAAGTTGGAGGCGTGACTGGCGAGGGCACCGTCTGCCGCTTTGACACCAAGCCCATTCAGCTCGCCAGACCGGAAGACGACGACACCGCCGCCAGCGCGGCCGCCACCGAGCGGACCATGACACTCGAGGAGTTTACAGCAGCCCGCGACGCGGCGGTGGAGTACGCCCGCCGGGCCGCCGGCCTGCTGGCCGGGGCCCGCGTTCAGGAGGTCGCCAGCGTTGACGAGCAAGCCGACGCCAAACGCGCCTTCGAGATCATCACGGTCGAATCCAGCAAAGAACTGGTGCAGGAGGCGATCGTGGCCGCCATGAGCGAAGAGCTGGCCATCGAGGCCAAGATCAACTTCAACGTGATGCAGGATCCGCGCACGGGCCTGGATTTCTTCCCCGTTGAAGAGGACGACCGCTACCTGTCCGACGTGATCGGCGGGGAGGCGAGCTTCGACGTGCTGGGCTTCAAGGGTGGCGTGGCGCTGGTATTCGACAACCTCCAGCCCGCCGCCAGCGTGGAGGAAGTCGAGCGGCGCATCCGTGAGATCCGGCTACAGCCTGGTTTCGAGCAGTACAAGTGGCGTAAGTACTCGGTCCTGGGGTTGAGCAGCGCCGGGCAGGACGACGCCGGCAACACGGCCTACGCCAAGATGGCCTTGCTGGTGGTCGACGAGGAGCTGCTCAACTACGACGAAGCCGACCCGGAGCGTTGGCGCAACGCGGTGGCGATACCGGAACTGACCCAGGCCAAAGAGGCCCTCAGTGCCCAGAAGACCCTGCGTAGCGTGATCCAGTTCGCGCCCCAGGTGGCCGAGCAGACCAAAACACAGGCCATCATCGCTGTCGCCATCGCCCTGATGGCCATCGTTGCCTACGTGTGGCTGCGATTCGGTCAGATGCAGTTCGGCCTGGCTGCCATCGTCGCCCTGGTGCACGACGTGTCCATCACGTTGGGCTTCATCACCTTGAGCGACTACTTCCATGGAGGAGCCCTGGGCAGCCTGTTGCTGATCCAGGATTTCAAGATTGACCTGCCGATGATCGCGGCCATGCTGACCATCATCGGTTACAGCCTCAACGACACCATCGTGGTCTTTGACCGAATCCGCGAGAACCGCGGCAAGCTGACCACGCTGTCACCGCAGATGATCAACAACAGCATCAACCAGACGCTTTCGCGTACGTTGCTGACCTCGGCGACCACCTTCGTGGTCGTGTTCCTCATGTACTGGCTGGGCGGCCCCGGCGTGCACGGCTTCGCGTACGCCCTGGTGATGGGTGTCATCGTCGGCACCTACAGTTCGCTGGGCGTGGCCACCCCGCTGCTCTATCGCCCCCGCCTGCTGCACATCATCGTGTACATCCTGGCGGCGCTGGGCTTGTTCGGGGCGACCTGGGTAATTGTCTCCAACACAACCGCCCTGATCGTTGTCGGGCTGGTCATCGCTCTGGCCTTGATCTGGGCATTCAGGAGTGAGCTGCGAACGGACCGCGACTACGGCCAACTGGTCGCGTCGCCGGCATAGCGTTTCCTTCGCAGATTCGAGGCGTTCAACACGGCACGCCCCAACCGCCAACCGGCGGCTGGGGCGTGCCGTTCTTTTGGAGGGCAGCAGGTCAAAGCCAACGATGTCCACGAAAAGTCACAGGCCCAACAGCTCGTAAAGGCCGCTGAATTGACCGCAGAGGCGTTTTCGTGTAGAGTAAAAGTGAAGGGTCTATGCGGCCCCGGTCGTCGGCTATGGGTTGGCGCGCCCTCGACGCGACCGCATCACGGAGTCACAAATCCCAAGACGAAATAACGCTCGACAGGCCGGCTGTACAAAGGATTGAGCCATGCGCAAGGATGTGAGAATTGGTGTAGTCGTTTCGCTGGTGCTGGTCGTGGCGGCCGGTTGGTACTATCTGCGAAAGAGCCCCCAGGAACAGACCATCCCCCTGGGGGCCGAGACGCCCGCTGGTGAAACCGCATCCGGCAAAACCGTCGCCTCGACGGATCCGGGCCAGCAGAAAGCCGGCGCCCAGCCCGATGTGATTCGCCGCACTTCGCCGCGCACCGCGGACCGCACCAGGCCGCGGGCTGATCGAACCACCCGAAACGGCACCAAGCGTCAGACGCCCGCCCAGCGCAAAAAGACGCAGCCGAAGCCGCGGCAGAGTGCTGCCAAGAAGGCACCAACCGCCATTCCTGACGACCTGCTCGCCTTGGGGCCGGCGGCGCAGAAAGAGGACCCCGAGAGGCCGCCTGCCTCGCTGAAGGACCTGCTTCCGCTGGGGCGGGAGACGGGGGGAGACGAGCGAGAACAGACAGCGCCGGAGACGGACCGGAGTGGCCAGGACGATCCGTCGCCTGGTCGCACGCCGGGCGAGACGAGCCGCCGAACCGGTCTTAGCGGTACAAACCCCACGCAACCGCCCGCCAAACGCGAGACGACAGCCAGAAAGCAGCCGGAGAGGTCTGCCCGGGGCAAGACCCCGCAGCCGCCGGCAACAGCGCCCCAGGCAGCCAAGCCCGGCGTGAAGACCTACACCGTCGAGCGCGGCGATACGTTCAGCGTGTTGGCGGAGATTCACTATGGCAGCCAGCGCCACACCCAGTTCCTGATCCAGGCTAACCCGCACGTGCAGGATCCAAACCGCCTGCCCGTAGGCACGGAGCTGCGGATTCCACCGCTCAACTCGACCGCCAAGTCTCCAGTCGCCAAGCAGGCAGCCAAGCGGTCTTCTGCGCCGGGCACGTACACCGTGCGCGATGGTGACAGCTTCTACGAGATCGCCCGTGTGGTGCTCGGTGATGCCAATCGCTGGCCGGAGTTGTTCGAGCTGAACAAGGATCTTGTCAACGGAGATGCCGCCAGGCTTCGCCCGGGTCAGGTGCTGCGCCTGCCGCCCGGCAAACGCACGGCCGGCAAGTAGGCCCCAGCGCCGGTAAGCTTCCGGCAGGCAGCGCTTCGCGGCCCCCAAATGTAAGGAGTTATCCACGCCACCCGCAACGTAGCGGGTGGCGTTGCCGTTTCGGGGCCCGAGAGTCGGCTTTGCCGGAAGGGCGGCGCCCAGTTGCCCTGCAATAATCCACGCCTGCCCTCGTCTCGGGGGGTGTGATTGCAGTACAATACCCTCGCCGGCGGTGGCGGTGGACACGTCCTGGGGTTAACGGAGAGGCAACCTTATGACCCGGCGGGTGCGTGGTGGCTTCACGCTCATCGAGCTTCTGGTGGTGGTGTCGATCGTGGCGCTGTTGCTGGGGATCCTGCTGCCATCGCTGAAGGGGGCCCGCGGGGGAGCAAAGCGAGTGGCCTGTGGTGCCAACCTGCGCGGAATCGGACAAGCCCTGCGCGGCTACCTCAACGAGAGCAATGACATACTGCCCGTGGTGGCCTATCTGCCGTCGCTCCCGGGCGAGGGCCCGCCCCGTCCCAGCCTGCCGGACACGCTCCGTCCGTACCTGGAGAAGGACAGCAGTGCCCAGATTGCCGACATGGAGGTGTTTCGCTGCCCGGCCGACACGCCCGGAGTCACGGACCGCGGAGCGCCCAACGAGAACAAGAGCTTTTTCGAGACCGAGGGCACCAGCTACCAGTTCAACACGCGCTTGTACTGGTTCATGCGCGACCAGGCGTCGTCAGACCCCTGGCTGGTCAAGCCGACCAGCCTGTACAACTTCGTGCGTAACCCGGACATCGTGCAGATGCTCGGCGGGCAGCCCACCGAGCAGGAGATCTGGCTGATACGCGATTATGCTGCGTTCCACGGCGGTCCGAAAGCAAACCGCCCGATCAACTTCCTGTACATAGACGGCCACGTTGCCGACCTCGAACGGTGACCGGAGAAGAGACATGAGCGATAAGCCGAAGATTCGAACGTGGATGTGGGTCGGCCTGGCCGTCGCCTGCACCGCTACGGCGGCGGGCGCAGGCTGGGTGATCTTCAACGGTCAATCCAGCCTGGAGGACGACCTGGCCAGTGGCGACGTGGACAAGATGCGGGTCGCCCTGACCACCGCC
>JANQGB010001403.1 GCA_028277545.1 Phycisphaerae bacterium
ACTGCTTGTGCAACATAGGGATGATCAGGCCGGCTGGCCAGCAAGGCCCGCAGCACCATGGCGGTGGTTTCCAGCCCGTTGTTGTACCAATAGCGGTATTTGTGCGTACCCCAGCCGGCTGTGCCGGCCTCCTTGTCCAGGTAGACCGTGTTGTAGAGATTCTCGACCAGCACGTCGACGCGTTCGGTTTCGCCAAGCTCGTGGAGCACGATCATGAGCATGGCCCGCGAATAATCGGTCAGGTTGTCCCGGTCGCGGTAAATGCGTTCGATCACTGCGTGAATTGCGTCGCCTTGCAGCAAGGCCGGGTCGTTCTTGGCCAAGGCGTACAACATCCAGGTGCGAACATTGTCGTCATCAGCGGCCCACGCGTAGCGGGAAGCATGTTCGGTGCTGACCACGCGCTTGAGCAGGAAGGCCACGCCGCGTTCCAGCATGGTTCGATCGAAGGGCACGTCGGCGGCAGCGGCCTCGGTCAGTCCGTAGACCACGTAGGCAGTCATGTACGGATTGGACGCCCCGCCACCCCACCAGCCCCACCCGCCGTCCGTGCTCTGCAGGTCTGCCAGCCGCTCGACACCGGCCGCGATCATGTCGTCCATCAGGCGCTCGTTAAACACGGGGTTGTTGCGGAACCTGCGGGGCGCGACCGGTCCACCGCGGCCATCGATCCGGTCCTGAATGGAGGCCAGGTCAATGCCCAGTGTCTGCAGGGTCCGCCGGGTCACCACTGCCGGCAGGAAGCGACTCATGGTCTGCTCGGTACAACCGTACGGATACTCAAGCAGGTATGGCAGAGCATCGATCATCACCGCGGCTATGGACGGGTTGACATGAATCTCCAACAGCGGCGACTCGGGCGCCACGTCAGGTGGCACGGTGAGCGAGACCGTGGCAGCGCTCAGTTCGTCATCCTGCCGAATGGTCCCGCTGTGGGCCACGAGACGGTTGGCACCAAAGGTAATGACCGGCAGGGTGATCTCCAGGGCGTCGGCATCCGTCTTCGCCGCCACAGTGGCAGTCAACGTGGCCGGTCCCGGCGTCTGGGCGCGAGCCGGAAAGTCCACCGCCAGCTCGCCGCCCGGAGGAACGGTCACGATGGCCTCCCCGGCCTTCTTCTCGTCCAGCGGCGCGCCGCCCACCATCCCGCGGCCGATCTCGACTCCGTCAGACGCCTGCAGCGACACCCGGACCTGCTGCGGCTGATGCGAGTAGTTGTGGGCTATTACCGTAAGCAGCGGCTCGTCACCCTCGACCAGGAATCGCGGGGCCTGCAGGCGGGCGATGATGTTCTTGCGAGTGATGACATTGGCGGAGGTCTGCCCGACACGGGTGCTGCGATCGATCGCCACCGCGTGGATGCGCCAGGTGGTCAGCGTATCGGGCAAGGTCACTGGCACGGATGCCTGCCCCGTGTCATCAGTCATAACGTGGGCGGTCCAGAGCACCGTATCGGGGAAGTCCTGGCGGATCTCTGCGGTTGCGAAGTCGGCCTCGTCCTCGCCGCCGCCCCGGCCCGGGGGAGCGCCCTGCTTCATCATGCGGGCATCCAGTGGAGCCGCGGCCGCCTCGGCGACGGCTGGCTGTAAGCCGTTGTCATCTCCACCAAAAGTGTTCTGGGCCAGATACCAGTGTCCTCCGCTGTGGAAGTCGAAGCTGGTGTTCAGCCGCACCAGGTGAGGGCGCTTGTCGCCGAAGAAGTGCTTCTCGATTCGCTGGCGCAGCTCGGGCTGGATGTAGTAGATGCTGGCGTCCACCATCATCAGGGCCACCTCGGCAATGGTCGGGGCGCCCGACGAATCGGTGATAGTGACGCCAACCTCGATCTGCTCCCGCGGTCCGAAAGTGTCGCCGGCGGTGTCGAGCTTGACGTCCAGCAGTTGATCCGTCGGTGGCACCAGGACGGCCACCTGATCCTGATAAACGTTGTTGTCGCGCAGGATGGCGGCGGCCAACCGGAAGTTGGGAGAGAACTTCCTGGTGATGGGCAGTTCGACCAGCTTGGTGCCGCCCTCGACGAAGATGATCCGGTCGTCGAGCAGGTCATCGCTCTCGACCGTGAGCAGCACGTAGCAGGTATCGAAGCGTGTGTTGACCAGGACCTTCGCGGTATCGCCCACCAGATAAGTGGGGCGATCGAATACCAGCTCGACATCGCGATAGGCGTAGTGCTGAAACCTGCCTCCGCGGCGGGCGACCCACACGTCGCACTTGCCGGTGACCTCCGCGTCGTCATCTGCTGGTGCAATCACCACTACCCGGAAGGGGCCCTCCTGATCGGTGATCCACTCCACGGCACCACTGCCGTCGTCCCCAACCGTCACCGGCCGCTCCAGGACCTTGTCGCCCAGCGTGAATCGCTCTTGTGGCCAGTTGTAGCCTTCCTCCTCACCCAGCTCCACCAGCGTGCGGTTCAGCCGATAGACCTTGCACGTTCCACGGAAAGCAACCGGAGCGTCGTTGGGGCTCTTTGCTCTGATCTCCAGTCGTACCGTGTCACCGGGCTGGTAGATACTGCGCTGCGGGCGGACGTTGACGTAGAACGGCTGGTGGGTCACCTTGACCGAACCTGACCCGGTGATGACCCGCCGTGACGCGTCGGTTACCTCCGCCTCGATGTCATAGCGCAGGTCGGTGTCCGGATCACTGTCCAGCGGTTCGGTGTCCAGGCGAAGCAACGCAACGCCGTTTTCGTCGGTGGTGAGTTCGAATCTGCCCACCAGGTCCCGGCGGTAGGTACGACGCCGGTCGCTTAGCCAGAAGCTGGCGTGACCGGCTGCCCCGGCGCGTAGCAGGGCTCCGAAGTCCTCAATGAACCATGGCCAGGGCGTGGGTGGGTCAAAGCGCATATCGTGCCCGGCGCGGTGGACCGTGCATGCCACCTTTGCGCCAGCGACCGGTTCGCCGAAGTAGTAGCGGGCATCGATGCGCACGTCGACCGGCTCGCCAATGCGGTAGTCGGTTCTGGCCGCGGCGACGGTCACCTCGTATTCAGGCTTGCGATATTCCTCGACGCGAAAACGCGCCCCGCTGCCGGCGTCGATCTGCTGACCATCCACCGTCAGCCGAAGGTGGTACATGCCCAGCGGAGCACCGTCCGGCAGGCGCAGCTCGCCGGAGGCAGTCCCCTCCTGACCCGTGCGCAGCTCGAACCGTTCCGTCACCTCGCCGCGCGGGTCGTAGACCTCGGCGGTGATGGCTTTGCCGGTGGAGTTGGAGTAGACACCCAGGTCGTAACGACGCAACACGGTCTTGAAGTGCACGACCTGGTCCGGGCGATAGACCGGGCGCTCGGTGAAGCAATACGCCCGGTACGGGCCGCCATATCCCCACCAGTACCAGTAGGACTCACTGCCGCAGACTGCGTAGTGCTCGCCATCTCGCACAAAGACCATCTGCTGGGCGCGGCGCCCTTTCTTGCCCGCTTTCGGAGTGACCTGCCGGTATCGACCGGCGTCGTCGGTCTTGGCTGAGACGTAGTCGAGCTGCCCGCGTCCCCGTGCCTGCTGGATGAGTATCTCGGCTTGCGCCGCTGGCTTACCGCTGACGGCGTCGGCAGCGAATAGCAACGTAGAAGTCTGCCCGCCCTTGGTCAGGCAAGAAAGGCGGGAGACAAGCAACAAGGTGCTGGCCCGAGCCTCACCTCCGGTCTGCTGGGCCACAATGAGGTATGCGCCGGGGTCGGCCAGCGAAATGCCGCCGGATCCCACATCCGCCGAGGTTCCTTGGAACCACAGGTGCTTGCCCTCATCGGGGAGGTCCAACGTCCACTGCCCCGCCGGTTCACCGTCGGGCTGCCAGGCATCGAGTTTGTGTACGTGGCCGAACTTACGGACGGCCTCGAAGAGGTCTACGCGGTAAGCCCGCACCGCGACCGACTTGACGTTGCGGCAGCGGTAGTGGAACCGCGTCCTGGCACCCGGCAACACCGGTTTCCCGGCGGCCAGCTCGACGCTCGGCTTGACGATGCGCTCCATACGTCTGGCCGCGCGTTGCGACCAGGAACTGGTCCCGTAGTCCGCGACGATTCGCCGGAAGTACCCCACGGCCTCGACGTAACGCTCCTCGTTGCGTGCCAGGTTGCCCATCAGGAACAGTGCTTCCGGCGCCCGGGGAGATCGCGGCCAGCGCTCGACCAGTCCGGCCAGAGCGGTGACTGATTCATCCGGCCCGGCGTCATTGCGATGGCGGTCTTGCGAAAGGCAGCGGGCCAGGGCCAGCGTTGCCTCCGCCCCTAACTCCGCGTCACCCGCCAGTTCAATTGCCTGCCGAAGAGCGCCAGCGGCGTACTTGACCTGCAGGCTGCGTTGGGCTCGCCAGTCCTCGGGTACCTGGTCGGTGAAACCCGGCAGTTCATCCCAGCCGGTGAAGTTGGTGTAGCCCTCAGCCTGTCTCATCAAGGCTGCTGCTGCCTTCAGCCTGTCACCCGAAGCGACATGCAGTTCAGCGGCCTTGCCGAAGTGGATGACGGCCAGGCGTCGATGCTTGTACTGGGCCAGCCCGGCTGCGCCCAACTCCTCGTGAAGCTCAGGGCGACCAGCCAACCTCTCGTCGGACCGTAGCAGGGCTTCAAGCTCCGCAACGCCGTCGTCCCATTGACGCAGCCTGAGCAGGCAGCGCCCGCGCAACAACCTGGCGCCGACGTCGTCCGGCGACGCTGCCAGGTGAGGCTCGAGCTCCTCGAGCGCTAGGCGGTAGTTGTGCCGCTCGAACGCGGCACGGGCCCGTTCAATCGGCGTTTCGCCGCCCGCACAATGCACCATGGCAGCACCTCCACACAACACGGCGGGCCCGATGACAGCTATCAGAAGCAGACTACGGCGCATAACAGAGCCTCCTCGGCAGAGCAAACCCAACCTCTTCGATGCCTGGCCGGGCATTTCTGTTCCCGTGTGATGGCGCAGTCTAACGCGCCGGGCCACGGGCGACGACGCCCCTCTCACGCTCGCGGCAGGACCGGCGTTGCTGCCAAAGCGGCTTTTCAGGTCAGACATTCACGCTTTTGGGGGGCTTTAGGAGGGACAAGATTGTCATTGGACGCCCCGCGCAAGGTCGATAGAATTCACCCGGGGCCTGTTTGGGACGCGGCCAGGCATCCACCTAACGGGCGAGCCAAGCGCACGGAGGCCTCTTCATGAGCGAACAACAAGCGCAGCAGAACGCGGAGCCGGGCATCGACGACGTGGAGGCTGTGGACCAACTGGCGGAATCGTGCCGGCGTATCCGGGCCGAGTTGGGCAAGGTCATAGTAGGGCAGGAGCGGGTCATCGACGAACTGCTGATCTCGCTGCTGTGCCGGGGGCACTGCATACTCGAGGGTGTGCCTGGTTTGGCCAAGACCCTGCTTATCAGCACGCTTGCCCGGGCCACGTCGCTGGTCTTCTCGCGCATACAGTTCACGCCGGACCTGATGCCGTCGGACATCACCGGTACTGAGGTGATCGAAGAGGACAAGTCCTCCGGCACGCGGCAGCTCCGCTTCGTCAAGGGGCCGATCTTCGCCAACGTGATCCTGGCCGACGAGATCAACCGAACACCGCCCAAGACCCAATCCGCGCTGCTGGAGGCCATGCAGGAAGCCCGGGTCACGGCGGCCGGGTTCACTCACAAGCTGCCGCAGCCGTTCTTCGTGTTGGCCACCCAGAACCCCATCGAGCAGGAGGGCACCTATCCGATGCCTGAGGCCCAGCTCGATCGCTTCATGTTCAAAGTGCTGGTGGATTACCCCACTGAGGAGGAAGAGTTCGACATCGTCCGCCTGACGACCACGACGCACGATTCGTCGGTCGAGCGCGTGTTCAGCGCCGACGAGATTCTCAGGCTGCAGGATCTGGTGCGCAGCGTACCCTGTGCCGACCACGTGATTCGCTACGCCATGCAGTTCACCCGGCTCACCCGCCGGGACAAGGGTCCGGTTCCGAAGTTCGTGGAGGATTACCTGGACTGGGGCGCCGGCCCCCGGGCGACACAGCACCTGGTCATGGCCGCCAAGGCCCGGGCCATTCTCAACGGGCGCTACTACGTCTCGACCGAAGATATCCGCGCCGTTGCTCATCCGGTCTTACGACACCGGCTGATCACCAACTTCAACGCCGAAGCCGACGGCAAGGGGGCCGACCAGATCATTGACAACCTGGTAAAAGAAATTCCGGCGGAAGCGTCAACCAGGATTGACGAAGCGATGGCGAGGCGTGTCTTCGCCGAACCGGGCAAGAAGTGACCGCGCGAAGGCCGGCAGAGAAAGCCCAACGCGCCCGGGCGCATGGCCGATCCCGCCCGCCGGTCAGATGACGGACCTGCCGCCCGGGTGCGACAGGCTACAACGGGGAGGTCAACCGGTGAGCGCCGCGGGCGTTGACTACAAGTCGTACTTGCGGCCTGAAGTGCTTGCCAGGATCGGCGGCCTGGAGTTGCGGGCTCGCATGGTCGTCGAGGGGTACTACACGGGTATGCACCGCTCGCCCTACCACGGGGCCAGCATCGAGTACGCCGACCACCGGGCGTACAGCCAGGGGGACGATCTGCGGCACATCGACTGGAAAGTCTTCGGGCGGACCGACAAGTACTACATCAAGGAGTACGAGCAGGAGACCAACCTGGAATGCATGCTGGTCGTCGACTGCAGCGAATCGATGACCTACCGATCGGAGGGGTCACCGATCAGCAAGCACGATTACGCCACGGTGATCGCCGCGTCGCTGGCCTATCTGGCGCTGAACAAGCAGCGCGACAGCGTGGGGCTCACCCTGTTTGACGAGAAGATCAGCCGCTTCATCCGGCCCTCGCGCAACCCGACGCACTGGCGGGCGATCATCCACGAACTGCAGGGGCGGGCGGGCCCGGCCAAGACAGGCATACGCCAGGTGCTCAACGACCTGGCCGAGCGCCTCGATCACCGGATGCTCATCGTCCTGATCAGCGACTTCTTCGATGATGTGGACGAGATTCTGCGCGGCGTCGGCCACCTGCGCTTCCGCGGGAACGAGATGATCCTGTGCAGCATCTGGGACGAGGCTGAGTGGGACTTTCCCTTCCGCGGGCCTACCCTCTTCGAGGGCATGGAGAGTTCCGGGCGACTGCTGACCGAGCCTCGAGCGCTGCGCGACCGCTACCTGGAGGAGGTGCGGCGATTCAGCCGGCGGATGCGCGACGGTTGTCACCGCCTCAAGGTGGACTACGCGGCGTTCAGGTCTTCCTCGCCGCTCGACGTGGCTATCAGCGCCTATCTGGCCACGCGCAGCGGCCAGATTCGCAAGCGCTCGTCGCGAGCGCTGGCCGGGGGCTGAGGCGAATGGCGTCCGACAGGACCGGTTTGCGCATCCACTGGTTAGAGCCCCGTGCTGTCACCAGCGCGGGAGTAGGCGGGCAGGCGATTCGATGATGATGCAGTGGTGTCAACCTGTCTCCGCGCCGTTGGTCGCCGCTCTGCCCTTCATCCATCCCGGGCTGGCGGCGGCCGCCGTGGCGGCAGCCCTGATTCCGCTGCTCGTACACCTGATCAATCGCCGCCGGCATCGCCGGGTGCACTGGGCGGCAATGGGCTTTCTGCTCGCCGCGCACAGCCGGAGTCAGCGCCGCGTGCGGCTGGAACACTGGATCCTGCTCCTGCTGCGCATGTCGGTGCTGGTACTACTGGGGCTGGCGGTTGCCAGGCCGCTGTTGCCGGGCAGGGCCTTGCTGGGCTTAAGTGACGCGCACCGCCACCACGTCTTACTGGTCGACAACTCGCTCTCGGCCTGCTCCGAGCCGGGCGGAGCTGAAGACCGCGGACGCATGCTGCCGGCGGTGCGGGCCGCGTCCGAGATGCTCTCTTCAATCCCGCCCGGTGATGCGGTGAGCGTGATCGCCTTGGCCGATCCCGCGGCGCCGGTCATAGGTCACGCCGCCTTCGATCGCCTCAGCGTTCGTGCCCGACTGGAGTCGGTGCCGCCAACACAGCGCTCCACCGATCTGACCGGCGGCTTCACCGCGGCCAGGGAGGTGCTCGAGGACTCCAGCGCAGCCCCCGGGAACAGGGCGGTCTACGTCTTCTCGGACCATGCTGCCACAGCCTGGCAGACTCATGACGAGGTAGCCTCCCTGGCAGGCAGCATCGCCGAGCAGGCCAAGGTGATTCTGGTCGCCACGACCGCCGAGCAGCGAAGCAACGTCGCTGTTACCCGGCTGTCCTGTGCCGACCGGCTTCCCGGCACCAACCTGCCGATCA
>JANQGB010001421.1 GCA_028277545.1 Phycisphaerae bacterium
TAGCCAGCAGCTTTCTGAGCGTGGCCATCGCCCAGGTCTACGGCTCCGCCCTCGGCGGGCGGTGCGCCGATCGGCCGGAGCTTGTCGACGAGTTGCTGCCGTTGGAAGCGCGGATTGCGGTTTTGCCGTGCCGGGGCGGCGAGGCGTTTCTGCGTCGGCTGTTCGAGCCGCTCGGCTACGCGGTGCAGGCTGAACAGCATCCGCTGGATTCGAAGTTCCCTGATTGGGGTGACAGCAGCTACTACACGGTGACGCTGAGCGGCCAGCAGCGCCTGCAGGACCTACTCACGCACCTGTACGTGCTGGTGCCCGTGCTGGATAACGACAAGCACTACTGGGTCGGCCAGGACGAACTGGAGAAGCTGCTTCGCAAGGGGGAGGGCTGGTTGGCGGGTCATCCGGAGCGGGAGGCGATTAGCACGCGCTACCTCAAGCACCGACGGGGTCTCGCGACCGAGGCTCTGGCACGCCTGGCCGAAGCGGACCATCCTGACCCGGGCACCGAACAGGTGGTTCACGAACAGGAGGAGGCCGCCCTGGAAGCGGCCGTGGTCGTGCCTGGCCAGGCCGCCACTCGGCTCCCGGAGACTCAATCGGACGGCGGCGCCGCCCCGGCCGTCGAAGAACGCGTTCCCACGCTCGCCGAGCAGCGACTCGCGATTGTGCTGGCCGCTCTGCGTGGTTGCGGGGCCAGGTCGGTTGTCGATCTCGGCTGTGGCGAGGGCAAGCTCCTGCGCCTGCTGCTGGACGACAAGCAGTTCGAGCGCATCGTCGGCCTGGACGTGTCGCTGCGCTCGCTGAAGATCGCAGCGGAGCGTCTGCGGCTGGACCGACTGCCGCCGAAGCTCGTGGGCCCGGCCTCCGGGCGGTCGGAACCTCGGCTCGAATTGATGCACGGCTCGCTGATGTACCGCGACAGCCGCCTGGCCGGCTTCGACGCGGCCACGAGCGTGGAGGTCGTCGAGCACCTCGACCCGCCGCGCCTGGCCGCCTTCGAGAGAGTGGTGTTCGAGTTCGCCCAGCCGCGGACGGTGATCGTCACCACGCCCAATGTCGAGTACAATGTCAGGTTCGAGACACTGCAAGCAGGTCGGCTGCGCCACCGCGACCACCGCTTCGAGTGGACGCGGGCCGAGTTCGAAACCTGGGCCCGCGGCCTGGCGACGCGGTTCGAGTATGACGTGCGGTTCCTGCCGGTGGGTCCGGAGGATGCGGAGGTCGGGGCGCCGACGCAGGTGGCAGTCTTTGAGCATTCAGCAAAAGGGAGCACGACAGAATGACGCCATTCCGATTGGGAGATCACGAGTTCCTCGAACCGGGCGGCCCGCCGGCGCCGCTGGATCGCCATCTGCAGCGACCCCGTAAGCCAATCGTCGGTGCCGTTGCTCCGTCCTTCGTTGAGCGGCTCGCGGTACCACCACTGCCTGACGGGCCGGCAGCGTTGCTGCTGGACGGGTCGTACTGCGGCCATGGCGAACCCACCTTCACCGTATTCGATCTGGCGATTGAGGGATCGCGAGAAGTCGAGCTGGCCGTCCCGTTCGAAGACCCGGATGAGCCCTCCGTACGGTTACGGCCTGCAGGCAGCGACGGACCGTGGCAGACGTTGTTGGCGCTTCATGAGCTGTTCGAGTATTGCACCTACGATGGCAGCGGCAACCCGCCCCAGCCAATCACCGACCAGTCGGGGCACATTCTCCCCGTCCGAGTCGCGATCGGCTTCGAGTACCCAGTGGAGGCAATCTCTGCGGAGGACGTCTCCTGGGTGGCTATCGCGATAGAGTACGGTGCGGAGAGGGAGCAGGCGATCGTGCTCTCGATGGAAACGGCGTAGTTGCGACCGCAGGTGAGAGGTTTCGGATTGCGTTAGTGGCATAGCTTGATGGTGTTGCGGAACGGTTCGGGAATGAACTACGGTTACTGCCGGTGGGCCGGAGGATGAGATTGTCGGGGTGCCCACGCAGATGGCGGTGGTTGAACTGGAGGCCATTGGTTCGAAAGCAGAAGGCTAAAGTCGCGGACTGGATCGACACCTACGTAGCCGTCAGTCTCGAACCGAAGCGGATTAGTCTCGAGTATTGAGGATGTTGGCGTCGGCGTTCGAAGCCCCACAGGCGACATGGCCCTCTGGTAGGAGCAGAGTTTCACGAAGTTCGTGGTCGTTACACTTGCGCTTGTCCTGGTACTGCAGGCGGCGACCGCGTGGCGGCGTGTGGTTCGCTTGGCACACTGTCACCCACTAATCAGCAGCGATTCCGTAAGTAGTCTCCCTTCGCGGCTCTAACTAGCTGTTT
>JANQGB010000208.1 GCA_028277545.1 Phycisphaerae bacterium
AGCCCAGGCCGGAGGGGTCCACTCCCACCACTGGTTGGAGGATAACGTGCCCATAGACATTCAAACCCCCTCCAATGCCAACCGGATCCCGCTGCAGGAACCGTCCTGTCTCCGGGTCGTAGAACCGCGCCCCGACGTGCAGGAAGGGGAAGTCGGTGTTGGTCTGGTAGCCCCAGGCACCGGCGTACTGGTAGCGGGTGTCGGACGTGCCGCTGGTGCTCATCAGTTCGCCGAAGGCGGTGTAGGCGTACTGGCGGCTGACGGCTCCGGTGTCGTCGGTCAGGGCCCGGGTGCTGCTGATCTGGTCGCCGTGGTAGTACTGGTCGTGGTCCCAGTGGCCGCCACCGACCTCGTCAGCGTGGGAGACGCCGGCCAGATACATGCGCGACTCGACCGCAGAACCGCCGCTGATATCGAAGTCCGAGTAGATGGCGGTACCGTCGTAGTCCGACCACTCGTCGTCGATCACCTGGAACCTGTGGCATAGGCCGGGCGCCTGTGCTCTTGCACCGGCAAGATGCCGGTGCCACATCTCTTGGTCGAATCCGACCCCAAGATGCCGGTGCGACATGGCCAAGTTGTCTCCGCCGGCAAGATGTCGGTGCCACATTGCCAAGTTACCTCCACCGGCAGGATGCCGGTGCCACATTTCTTGCCCGAGCTCACCGCGATGATGCCCGTGCCGCGCACCCTGCCGACCGTGTGGCACCGGCCTGCCGGCACTCATTGGGTGACCGGACCGCCACGCGGGGAATAGCGAGGCAGGCTGATCAGGGACTGCCGCCGCCGTTTGGCGCATCGGGTGAGTCCGCGTCGAAATCGCCCTCGCCCGTGTATCCGATGGATTCGAGCCGCTTGCGCTGTGCTTCGGTCAGGGTGGCGCGCTGGACTTCCAGGCCCGCCAGCAGTTGCTTGTTCTCGGCCACCTGGCGCTGGATGACCATGGCCAACTCGCCAACGCGCTCGGGCTGCAGGGAGGCCAGGTCGGTCTGCTCAAACGGGTCCTGGGCCAGGTGATAGAGCTGGCGGCGGCCGGTCCGGGGGGTGAATATGAGCTTCCAGCCATCGAGGTAGACGGCCCGCTGGTTCGGCCCCCGCTTGACCGCTTCGGCATAGGCAATGGTGGACTCTGACGGCGGCCGTCCGGCGAGGTGTGCCGCCAGCGAGCTACCCTGCATGCCGTCCGGGGCGGGCAGCTTCAACTGATCTAGCATGGTGGGCATCAGGTCGATGAGGCGAACGGTGCGGTATACGCGCCGGCCCGGCCGCACCTGCCCCGGCCAGCGCAGGATCAGGGGCACGTGCAGGTCGGTGTGGTGCGTGCTGAAGCCGTGCTCCCAGAAGCCGTGCTCGCAAAGCGCCTCCCCGTGGTCAGCGGTGAGGATCACGTAGGCGTCGTCCCACAAGCCCATCTCAGTCAGCGAGGCCCGCAACTCGCCGAGATACCGATCCGCCAGGCGGACGCCCGCTTCGTAACGGGCGGCCCAGTATTCCTGGTAGCGGGAGAGCCGGTTGTGCCGGGCTATGTCAGTGGCGCCCTTGGGCGGACGCCGCAGGTAGGCCAGCGTCTCGAGCTCCTTCGGCGTGAGCACTCGCTTGTCCGGCATCTGCTCGACACGATCCAGCAGCGGGTCGAGCACCTCGGGCGCCGCTTCGTAGGGCCCGTGTGGATCCATGTAGTGCAGGTAGACGAAGAACGGTGTATTCGGATCGCGGTTCCGCAGCCAGGCGAGGGCGGCCTCGTTGACCACGCTGCCGGGCGTGGTGTTCTCCGCAAAGGAGGAGTCGAAGTGCTCGAACCCCTGGGCAAAGCCGAAGGGCTCGGTGATGAAGGGGTTGGCACTGAAACCGGCGGTCGCGTAGCCGCGTTCCTGCAGCGACTCTGCCAGGGTGGCGAAAGTGTCACTCAGCACCGCGACCGCGGGACGTTCCTTCTTGTAGATGGCCTTGAACGCCAGGCGGTAGTCGGTGACCCCGTGGGCCCCGGGATACCGCGAGCAGAAGAGCGACGCCATGGCCGGCTGCGTCCAGGGAGCAGCGGTTATGGCGTCGTGGAACACGGCACCCTCGGCTGCGACCGAGTCGATGGCCGGTGTGCCGGCGTAGGGATTCCCGTAGATGCCCAGGGCGTCGGCCCTCAGCGTGTCGATCAGGACGAACACGATGTTGGGCATCGGCCCCGGCGGCGGCGGAGCCTCGGCCTGCTCCTGGTCGTCCGCTTTCTCGCACCCGGCGAGCCCGGCCAGCATAATGCAGGAGACTACCGCCAGTGAAAAGACGAGACCGGGCGACACAATGCGTTGGTGGAACATGGGATTCTCTGTTTTGGTTAGCGAAGCCGCCTCAGTTACAGGCAGCTCATCGATTGTATCGGCCAGGCAACTCGGTCACAACGCGCCCAGGCGGCAGGATGCTGCTCCGATAACCGGCTGTCAGAGATCGACGGGCGGAGGTTCGCCGGTGGGTTGGGCGGGTGGCGGCGGCGGCTGATCATCGTTGGCAGGTGGCTGAATTTCCTGGATACGCTGCTCCGCCCTGCTCAGCACGCTACGACAGTGGGCCACCAGCTTCATCCCCTGCTCGTACTTGTTGATGGATTCCTCCAGGCCGACCTCTCCGCGCTCGATCTGGTCGGCCAGCGTTTCGAGCTCCTTGAGCGCCTCTTCGAAGGTCGGTTTCTTCTTGGCCATGGTGCTTACTCGAACAGCTCCAGTTGTTGGCGTTTGACGACTTCGCTCTCGAACTCGCCGTCCGCGATCTCGGTGACTACTCTCAGCCCGTCGGCCACCGCCGACAGGTCGCGGATGACCCGGCGCCCCTTCTTGGAGCGGGTGATCGAGAAGCCGCGCCGAAGTGTACTGCGGTAGCTCAAAGCGGACAATCGTCCCTGCTCGGCATCGAGGCGGTCACGCAACCGGGCGACCCTGTGCCGAAGAACCGTCCGGAGTCCCTGGTCAGCGCGAGCCAGTCGGTCGTTCAAGCGCACCACGCTATGAATGGGGTCGACCGCGCGCAGGCTTCTCTCGGCCGACACGCAATGACGCTCGCCCTGAGCGACCCGCCGAGTCATGACCCGGCGCAGCCGATCCCACCGGCCGGCCAGAGCCCGTTCGAGGTGGAGGAGGTAGGCCTGGGGTTGAATGCGGCGAACCTGCTCCTCGCAGATTCTCAGCCGGCGGTGGGCCTCCTGAAGCCGGCCCAGGATGGTGCGTTGCATTCCGGCGCAGGTCTCGTCGATGGCCTGCTCTCGGCGCTGGACCAGCATTAGCGGTTCCGACAGGGCCCGGCGTCGCAGAGCATGGCTCAAGGCCAGGCCTCGAATCTCGACCAGATGACCTGCCACGCGCGTCAGGCTAGCCCGGTGACGCTCGACGACGGCGAGCACCTCGGCCACATCCGGCACTGCCAACTCGGCGGCGGCCGTCGGCGTGGCCGCCCGCACGTCGGCGACCAGGTCGCTGATGGTCACGTCCACTTCGTGTCCCACGGCGCTGATAATCGGCAGGCGGCTGGCGTAGATCGCCCGGGCGACAACCTCCTCGTTGAAAGCCCACAGATCCTCCAGCGAGCCGCCGCCCCGCCCTACGATGACCACGTCGACACCGCCAAGCGCCGCGGAGCGGCGATTCAGGTCAGCGATGGCAGCGGCGATCTGGTCGGCCGCGCCTTCCCCCTGCACCTTGACCGGATAGACCAACACCGCGGCACAGGGATAGCGCCGGCCCAGAGTCTGCACGATGTCACGTATAGCGGCTCCGGTCGGCGAGGTGACCACTGCGATCCGCTGTGGATACTCCGGCAGCGGCTTCCGGTGCTCCGGGGCAAACAGCCCCTGGGCCGCGAGTTTCTCGCGAAGCTGGCGGAAAGCCAGCTCCAGGGCTCCGACGCCTCGCGGTTCGAGTTTGCGAATGTAGAGCTGGTAACGCCCGGCCCGCTCAAAGACATCCACGTAGCCCGCTGCAATGACCTCCAGACCATCAACCGGCTTGAAGCTCAGCCTGGCGGCCGACGAGCGCCACATGACACAGGACAGCTCGCAGGTATCGTCTTTGAGCGTCAGGTAGAGGTGCCCACTACTGTGACGCTTGAAGTTGCTGACCTGCCCGACCACACGCAGGCTGGAGGGCATATGCTCGGCAATGGCGTCCTTGACCAGGGCCGTGACCGCCGAGACGGTCATGATCGATCCGCCGGCCGGACCCGCAGCGGCACGATCCGATCTCCCTGGTTGTAGCGGCGCACCAGCCATCGACGGCTCCATGCTCAGTGGTTCTGTTAGCCCGTCCATTGCACCGTTGATCGCCACGGAATGCAAACTTCGGCTGGCGAATGCTGCGACAATTGCCCAGCCGGACGCGCCGGGGGCGTCCGCGGATTTTTGGCACGAGGCGGCACATCAAGTGCACACCGCGTTCCAAAACGGTTACAATCCCGCCGCATGAGTCCTTTCCGCCTGGTCAAGAGTGTACGCGGCCTGCAGCGGCTTCGCCGGATCGTTACCGTGTTGTCGCAGCACGGCTTCGGCCACGCCGTGGACCGCATGAACCTGCGCCGCTTCGCCGCCGGTCGGCGCTGGCGACGCAGCCCAGCCGCAGAGAAGTACGAGACGATGAGCGTGGGCCAACGCCTGGCGGCCGCGTGCAACGAGCTGGGCCCGACGTTTATCAAGCTGGCCCAGATGGCCACCACCAGGCCGGACCTGCTCCCGGGTGACGTGGTGGAAGACCTCAAGACGCTTCAGGATCAGGTGCCACCATTCGACGCCGACCTGGCTTGCCGGACTATTCGCGAGGATCTGGGAGCCGACACGGGCGAACTCTTCGCCTCCTTTGACGAGACACCTATTGCCAGCGGCTCGATTGGCCAGGTCCACCGGGCGGTGACGCTGGACGGCGTCAACGTCGTGGTAAAGGTCAAACGCCCCGACATCGACGACACCATCCGCCTCGATCTGTTTCTGATCAAAGCGCTGGCCGAGGCCATGGAGAGCTTTCTGCCGGAGCTGCGGACCTACCGCCCGGTGATGTTTGTGGATGAGTTTGAGCGGGCTCTGATCCGCGAGCTGGACTTCACGCAGGAAGCGTCCAGCACTACTCGAGTTCACCAGGCCTTCGCCGACGTTGCCCACATTCGGATTCCGGAGACTCGCTGGG
>JANQGB010000225.1 GCA_028277545.1 Phycisphaerae bacterium
AGACTGGCTGGCGGACCGACGGCAGACGACTACCGGGTCATTTCCGGTGGCGTGATGATGGGCGAGTTGATATCGCCGGAGCAGCCGATCACCAAGACCTGTGGCGGCCTGATTGTACTAGCGTCCGACCACTTCGTGGTCCGGCGATATGAGGCGCCCTGGCAGTCGATTGCCCGCATCGGAGCCAGCGCCTGCGACCAGTGCTCGTTCTGCACGGAGTTCTGCCCGCGCTATCTACTGGGCCACCCCATCGAACCGCACAAGGCGATGCGGTCGCTGGGCTTCGTCGAAGACCGCGAGCCGACCGTGATCGGGACCCAGTTCTGCTGCGAGTGCAATCTGTGCACCATGATCGCCTGCCCGGAGGACCTGGACCCTATGAACGTCTGCCGGCACAACAAGCGGCAACTGGCCGAAGCGGACGAGAAATGGGAGGTCGAGGCCCATCCTTACCGGGCCGAGTTGCACCTGGACAACCGCCGGGTGCCGGTCAGCCGGCTGATTCGGAAACTGGGTCTGGCGAACTTCAAGAACGAGGGTCCGCTCCTGGAGCCGGACTGGCGGCCTGCCTGCGTAACGATGCCCTTGAAACAGCACGCCGGCGTGCCGGCTCAACCGCTCGTGCAGGATGGCGCCGTCGTAGTCAAGGGCGACGTGATCGCCAGGCCTCCGGATGGCGCCCTGGGAGCAACGCTTCACGCCAGCATAGCCGGCGCCTGTCGGGTAGCTGAGGATCGCATCGTGATAACCACCGAAGGAGCGTAAGCCGGACGTGACCCAACTGGGGGAGTAGCGCCGCACGTAACGCGGAGACTGTTCATGATCGAGGCAGTGGGAATTGTCGAGCTGACCAGCGTCGGCATCGGGATGGCCGTCCAGGACGCCATGCTGAAGGCCGCCGATGTCCGCATACTCCTGGCCCGCACCATCTGCTCCGGCAAGTACATCATCGCAATAACCGGCAAGGTGGCTGACGTGAACACGGCGGTGGACGACGGCCTGGCCGCCGCACCCGAAGGCGTCATCGATCATGGCGTAATTGCCCGGATTCACCCGCAGGTCTTCAAGGCCCTGGGAAGTGCCGTGGAGCTGCATGTGGCACTCCCCGGGTCAGCCGCGCCCGAGGTGCCTAAAGCGTTGGGCGTCGTCGAAACATACTCCGGAGTGAGCGTCCTGCAGGCGGCCGACGCCGCCGCCAAGGCCGGACAGGTCACTATCTTTCGCCTCCATCTGGCCATGGCCCTGGGCGGCAAGGGGTATCTGCTGATGTCCGGCTCTGTCATGGACGTTCGGACGGCCGTCGAAGCCGCCGCGGAACTGGTCCGCGCCAAGGGCCTGCTGGTATCCGCCCTCACCATCCCGGGCCCCTCCCGCGAACTCTTTGCCGAGTACATCTAGCGCTGCTCGTGACATATTACGGCACGACGTAGCGTGCTTTTCGGGGCGCCGGTGATACGGAGGCGGTTCGTTCTGATTTGGTGCATCTTCCGTCTCATATGGTGCATCAAGATGCACTCTACCACTTGGGTTAGGAATGGCGCATCTTCCGTCCGATATGGTGCATCAAGATGCACCCTACCACTTCCGTCTCATATGGTGCATCAAGATGCACCCTACCACTTAGTGCATCTTCCGCCTGATATGGTGCATCAAGATGCACCCTACGACTGAATGTGGCACCGGCATCTTGCCGGTGAGTTTGTGGCACCGGCATCTTGCCGGTGTATACACTGTAAGTCCGTGCCATATTTTGTCCGTCACCTGATTGCCCACCCCTTGCTGCGCAAGGGATGGGGCACACGGCTTGCCCTTGCCGGGGTTTCAGTGAAATGCCTTGCGGTTGGCCACTTCGTCGAGGTAGCGGTGCAGGCTTTCGTATGGTGCGGGGCGCTGGGAGACTTCGACCGAGCGTTTGAGGCAGTCAAGGGCTTGATCGGTCTGCCCCAGCAGTTCGTGGGCCCGGGCCTTCTGTTCCCAGGCCTGGGCTTCCATGCGGTTATTGCCGTGCCGGCTGGCCAGTTCGATGCGCCGGTCCACGCAGCGCACGGCGGCCTCTACGTCCTGCTGTTCGAGATGCATCTCGGCCATGTACTCGTAGACCAGCGTCAGGCCGTTCCAGAAGTCCGTACCCTCCAGCGTCGACAGGGAGGCCTCGAAACGACGTCGCGCCTCCTCGTAATCCTTCAGCAGGCACGCGCAGCGCCCCAGGTTCATCAAGGAGACGCCGACGTTCACCCGGTCGCCAATTTCCTCAGCCAGAGCCAGGGCTCGCTGGTAGTGCTCGCGGGCTTCGGCGTAACGCTGCTGCTTGAGCAGCACGGTCCCCATCCCGTTGTAGGGCAAAACCAGCGAGGCCAGGTCGCCGCACTCCTTGCAGGCTTCGATTCCGCGAGCGAAGGCGTCGCGGGCCTCGTCGAAGCGGTCCAGGCGCATGAGCACGAAGCCCAGGTTGTCGTCGTACTTGGCGGTGTCCGCTTTCAGGTCCAGCCGCGCTGCCAGGTTACGGGCATTGTCCAGGAACTCGTAGGCCAGCGGGTACTCGCCTTTGTAGTAGTACATGGCCCCCAGGTTCTCGAGCGCCTCCGCCAGTCGCGGTTCGTCTCCCACTTCCCGGGCCATCCGCTCCTGCCGCTCGTGATACTCGACCGCCTGGTCGTACTTGCCCAGGCGCGCCCAACAGGCCCCTATGAAGCTCACCGGATCGAAATACTGCGGATCGAGGGCCAGGGCCTGCTCCGCCAGGTCGATGGCTTTCCGGTAGTCGCCATCTGCAAAAGCGCGACGACTGCGCATGTATTGCTCGTGAGCCTCCAGGTTGTCGGTACCGCCGGCGCCGCCGAAGCGTCGCCTCGGCCCGCGCAGGCCGCGTCCCGCCAGCAGCAGGACCTTTTCCGCGATGCTGTCCTGCAAGTCGAACAACTTGCTCGCCTGACCGGCGAAGTTGCCGATCAGCGTGGGCTGCCCCGACGCCCCGCCCAGGTAGTGCGCGGCCACACGCAGTTCGTCGCCGCTGCGCTGGAAGCTGCCCAGAATAACCGTGCCCGCCCCGACCAGACGGCCGGCCTCCAGAATGCCCTCGGCATCGGCGTCCAGGCGATGACCCTCGCCGGACGCCTCGGACGGTTCTGCGCCTCTATCCTGCTGGCGATCCATTATGGCGACCAGGCTACGGCGATCGGCCACGAAGACCTCTTGCAACTCCATCAGCCGGTTGGTGAGGTACTCGGCCAGGGCCTCGCCGATCCAGTCGTTGGCCGCATCGCCGGAGAGGTTGCGGAAGCTCAAGACCGCCAGCCCGCGGGGACGCACGGCCGGCACCGGAGCAGCCCTGCTCAGCGCCAGTCGAGCGTCGCGACCAGTCCCCGATGCATCGGCCCCGGCGCGCAGGGCGTCCGCCAGTTCAGCGGCCGACGCGAACCGGTCTCCAGGCCGCTTGGCCAGACATCGCTCGATGGTGTGCCGCAGCCAGGCAGGAACCGCCTGCTTGACAGAGTCAACCCAGGTCACCGGCGCCCGGCGGTGCTGCTCGGAAATTCCCAGCACG
>JANQGB010000250.1 GCA_028277545.1 Phycisphaerae bacterium
CCTGATCAAGGCGGCGGCGATCATGCGGCGTCGCGTCTACGAGATGGCGGCCTGGATGTGCTACGAAACCAGCAAGAGCTGGATAGAAGCCTACGCGGACGCCTGCGAAGCGATCGACTTCATGGAATTCTACGGGCGCGAGGCCATGCGCCTGCAGGGCGCCCATCCGGTCACACCGTTCCCCGGTGAGGAAAACGAGGTGCGCTACATCCCACTGGGTGTCGGAGTGGTCATTCCACCGTGGAATTTCCCGCTGGCAATCTGCTGCGGCATGACGACAGCCGCGCTGGTCACCGGCAACACCGTCGTGCTCAAGCCCGCCAGCACCTCGCCGATCATCGCGGCCAAGCTGGTGGAGATTCTCGAGGAAGCCGGCCTGCCGGACGGCGTGTTGACCTTCGTGCCTGGCAGCGGCGGCGCCATCGGCGACACCCTGGTGTGTCATCCGCTCACGCGGTTCATCGCCTTCACCGGTTCTATGGAAGTGGGCCTGGGGATCTTCGAGAAGTCCGGCAAGATCGCCGACGGGCAGATCTGGCTCAAACGCACTATCCTGGAGATGGGCGGCAAAGACTGCATCCTGGTGGACGAAACCGCCGATCTGGAAGCCGCGGCCGAGGGCGCAGTCGCCTCAGCATTCGGTTTCCAGGGGCAGAAGTGCAGTGCCTGCTCGCGGCTCATCCTGCACAAGGACATCCACGATGAGGTTCTCGAGCGCGTCGTGGAACAGGCCAGGAAGATCTCCGTGGGCAACACCGTCACCCCGGAGAACTACTACATGGGGGCGGTGATCGATCCGCCGGCCCAGAAGAAGATTCTCGAGTACATCGACATCGGCAAGAAAGAGGGCAAGATGGTCCTGGGCGACACCAAGGTGCCCGCCAAGGGCTACTTCGTGCCCCCCACCATCTTCGACGGCATCGACCGCAACGCCCGGATCGCCCAGGAGGAGATCTTCGGGCCGGTCCTGGCGGTCATCACAGCCCAGGACTTCGACGACGGGCTGGAGGTGGTTAACGGAACGCAGTACGGCCTGACCGGGGCGCTTTACTCGAACGACCGGCAGCGACTCGAACGCGCCCGCCACGACTTCCACGTGGGCAACCTGTACTTCAACCGTAAGTGCACCGGCGCGCTCGTGGACGTGCAGCCCTTTGGCGGCTTCAACATGTCCGGTACCGACTCGAAAGCCGGCGGCCGCGACTACCTGCAGCTCTTCCTGCAGGGCAAGAGCATTACCGAACGCTGGTAGGCCACGACGTTGCGACCCTTCCCCCGCCGCACGTGCGGGGGAAGGGCTTGCTCTCCGCCACTCAGCGCGCTGGTAACCGGATTCCCCTGACTTGGCGGCAAGGCCGCATGATGACACCGCAACGACAAGCCGTCAGGTGGGTCTGGCTGCCGATCTGCTGCATCGTCCTGGCAGGCTGTGCCGTCGCGCCGCAGTCCGTTTCGGTGGAAGCCGACCCATCCGCACTGGCCCGCCTCTCCTGGATGGTGGGCCACTGGGAGGGAACTCAGAACGGGGCTCGCATCGAGGAATTCTGGACCCCGCCAGCCGGCGGCACCATGCTCGGAGTTAATCGCACCATCAACGACGGGCGAACCGTGTTTTTCGAGTTCCTGCGCATCGAGGAGAGCCCCGACGGAATTGCCTATCTGGCCAGCCCCCTAGGCAGATATCCGCCGACACGTTTTCAACTGGCCGGCCCGCTAGCAGAAGATGATCGAAGGGTCACGTTCGAAAACCCCGCCCACGACTTCCCCCAGCGCATCCTGTATTGGCGCAGCGAGGACAACACGCTGCATGGCCGAATCGAAGGCCTGCGCGACGGGCGCCCCTCATCCAGTGAGTGGGTATGGCGACGGGCAGAGTCACCCACCCGGTAGGAACCTGAGCCTGAATCACCGGCTGGCAACCGCTCTGGGCGGCAAAGTTCCGGGCTGACACACCAGAACAGCACTTGTACAATCCTCATGCTTAACGCGGTCGGGAGGCGTACGCATGAGCGTGCTGGCGATTATGGGCGTGGCGGCAGTTGTTTTGCTGCTCGGCGCCCGCCTGTATGCCCCTCTGATAGGCCGGGTGCTCGGCGAACGGGCGGAGCGCATCACCCCGGCGGTAGCCATAAACGACGGACGCGACTACGTACCCACCAGAACGCCGGTAGTGTTCGCCCACCATTACGCCTCGATCGCCGGGGCCGGCCCCATCATTGGCCCGGTGATCGCCCTGCTGTACGGCTGGGGGCCGGCACTGCTGTGGATCATCCTGGGCGGAGTGTTCCTGGGCGCGGTTCACGACTACGTTTCCACCCACATCGCAGTGCGTGAGGGTGGCAAGAACCTGACGGTTGTCGCCCGGCGCTACATCGGCCCCGGGGCGTTCGTCATGCTGCTGGTGCTCTTGATCCTGATGCTGGCCCTGGTCTGCGCCGCGTTTCTGGATCTTTCTGCCACGGCCTTGACCTCCAAGGTGTCGCTGGACGTGCTGCAGATGCCGGCCGACCAGACCATGTTCCGCGTTGAAGACGGGCAGGCGGTCATCGGCGGCATTGCTTCGACCTCGGTGATCGTCATTACCGCCTGCTCGCCGCTACTGGGCTTCCTATACCTCAAGCGCAAAACGCCCGTCTGGTTCTGCTCGCTGCTGGCGATGGGAATCTGCGCCCTCTCCATCTGGATCGGAATGCAGTACCCGATGTCGGTCGAGCCGGAAAGCTGGAAGCTGATGATCAGCGGCTACGTGCTGATCTCGGCCGGGCTGCCGGTGTGGCTGTTCCTCCAGAGCCGCGACTTCATCAACGTACACCTGCTCTACGTGGGCATAGCCTTCCTCGTGGTAGCGCTGATTGCGGCTGCAATCCGCGGCGGCGGCCAGGTGGCCGGCGACATGCCCATTCCGATGAACAACTGGTCGGAGGGCTCGGCGATGAGGGGGCCGGGCTGGCCCGTCCTGTTCGTGATAATCGCCTGCGGGGCGGTCAGCGGGTTCCACAGCCTTTGCGCCGGCGGCACCACCTGCAAGCAACTCAACAACGAGCTGGCGGCCCGGCGGGTAGGTTACTACGGCATGCTGCTGGAGAGTTTTCTGGCGGTATGCGTGGTGTGCTGCCTGATTGTCGGGCTGACCATGGGCAGCTATAAAGGCTTCTGCCATCCCGAAGGGGCCAAGGGCAACGCGATTCTGACCTTCGCGATGGCAGTGGGGCACACGGCACACGCCGGGCTGGGCTTGCCGATAGCGGCCGGGGCACTGGGGGCGATGCTGCTGCTGGAGGGCTTCCTGGTCACCACGCTGGACACCGCCATTCGCCTGACCCGCTACATGATCGAGGAGGGGTGGGCGACCTCGTTCGGACGCTACGATGTCTTCGCCGCGACCGCGCCGGCGCCGGCGGCCGAAGAGCCCGGCAAAGCCCAGATCACCGGCACCGGCGGACTGACCACCGAGCGCCCGCCCATTCTCGAACCGGATGCAACTGGACCGCCCGTAGCTACGAGCGGAATCTTCCGAACCTGTCTGCGCACGCTGCAGCACTACTGGGTCAACTCCGGGATCGCGGTGGCACTGATGCTGCTGCTGGGCTGGGACAGGGGCGCAGACGGCCAGGGCGGATACAAGGTCCTTTGGCCCATCTTCGGATCGTCCAACCAGCTACTGGCCTCCCTGGCGCTGCTGGTGGCCAGTTGCTGGCTGATGACCCGTCGCCGCCCCGTGATCTACACTCTGCTGCCCAGCGCCTTCATGATGGTCACCTCGGTCTGGATGCTGGTGCGGAGGCTGAGCAAGGACCTGGCCGCCTTCACGGACAAACCCGCCCTGGTCGTGACCGAACTGCTCGTGCTCACCATGACTGCCGGAATCGTAGCCCTGGCTGTCGCCAGGTGGCAGCGGACGCGGCAGGAGCAGAGCGTGGCCGTAGGCAGGGCGTAAGCCGCGGCGCAGGCAGCGGAAAGCGGGCGAACTACAGTCGCCAGTCCGGTGAAAGATTGCCGCGCCTGGTTACGCTTACTTCGCCGTCATCCAGAAGGCGACGGCAGGCATGTCGTTGCCGGTCTTGTCGCGGTTCAGTTCCAGAACGGTCGATTCCACGGAGTCCATCTTGAAGTGCGGGCCGCAAGCTTCTTCAACTCGGCGCGTCACTTCTTCCCGTGACATCCTGCTGTCGCAGGAGAGAAACTCGTCATGCTCGAAGGTCGCCACCAGGAGCAGGAACCGGGCTCCTACCTTGGCGCAGGCCCGCAGACGTCGTCCGTATTGCGGCCAGAATCGCGGGGGGATTCGATGCAGGCAACCCCGGTCCAACAGAATGTCGAACTCGGCAGGCGGCAGGTCGTCGTTCAGAATATCGCGGACCTTCCACTCGAGCTGGGCAGGCTTCTCTGGATAGACTTGCCGGGCACGGTCAATCGCCGCCTCCGAGTAGTCCACGCCAAGGACCTGATATCCCTGGTCAGCCAGCCAGGCGGCGATCCAGCCGCTCCCGCAGCCGATGTCCAGGAGGCGCGCGGGGGGCTTGGGCCACGTGCCGGCCATCGCTCGCGAGACCTCCTTCGGAATCGCGCCGCCCGGCTCAAAGATGGGGGCGTACTCCTCCGAGCCCCATCTCCGCTCCCAGAAGCGGCGTCTTTCAACAAACTGCCTTTTCGGCAGAACCGTTCCGTACAGCATGCTGGCCCCGCGGCGACAGTGTCGCACAACGCTCGCCAGGCCCGTTGCCTTCAGCACCCCGCGCAAAGCTCCCGATGAAGGCGGCATTATTGTTCTCCCTTGTCTGGACTCAGAATGTGAAGTAAAGCTGCTCCCGGCCGCACGGGATTCTAGGGGGGGCGCGATGGATTTCCAGTGCCGGCGTAAGAGTAGTCCGCTTTTGTCGACGGACCAAGCGCCGGAGTGGCGCTGGGCGTCTGTCCAGACGCACTGATCTGGTCGCCGCCCCGCCCGGAACGGGCGTCCGAGAGGGATGTATTTTTGTGTGGGCTGGCTCAGACGCCCCAGTTCTCGCCGCGGCCGATCATCAGCAGCGCATTGACGAAGCTGAGGATGAAGTACAGCGTACTGACCCCGGTGACCAGAACAACGACGGTCATACAGGCGGTGACGAAAGCGGAGCCGCTCCAGGCTGAGTCGGACTTCATGGTGGCCATGATGTGCGGGCGGGCCAGAATGAACATCGCCACCAGCACCGCCCCCACCGTGGGCCAGATGGAGATGGAGTGGACGTAGCTGTACATCCACACGCTGCGGCTGACGTCGTCTTCAGTCCGCCGTCCCTCCCGGGAGTGCAGGAAGTGACCGCGGAGGTAGTACTTGCCGTCGATCACCGCCCCGTTCTTGGCGTCGCCCTGCAGATACCAGTACATCACCGTGTAGCTGGCGAAGTTCGCCAGGCCCAGGATGATGATCCAGAGCAGAATCCAGTTACGGCGCTGTCGCGTCATAGGCGTATGCTAGCAGGCCACCGAGTGCCTGTCACGATGCCGTATCTCTGGAGCGCGCCTCCGCCAGCAGTGCCCCACCAGGCTGTGGCACCGGCGTCTCGCCGGTGAGCATATGTCACCTGCATCGTGCCGGCGAGCATGTGGCACCGGCGTCTCGCCGGTGAGTAGGTGGCACCGGCGTCTCGCCGGTGAGTATATGGCACCGGCATCTCGCCGGTGAGAATGTGGCACCGGCATCTTGCCGGTGAGTATGTGGCACCGGCATCTTGCCGGTGCAGAACGCCAAGCTGTGTCTCTGTGCCGCACCAACCATAGAACGGACCACACTGACCCCAGGCCGTCCCATGGAAGGTGCGAATCACAAACGACAGGCGAAGCAACAAAGAACGGCACCACAGTGCCATGAAACTGTCACGAATCGTCCGACCGGCGGGTCGGCAAAGGTGCAACCGAAAGCGCGCAGATGGCAGCGCCCGGCGAGGAAGCGCGCCGGTAAGAGACCGATTCCACATGCGCAGCCAGCAGGCGCAGAAAAGGCCGCTACGAGCCGATCGCTCCTTCCAGCGGCGACGATGCCGAGGCGTAGCGTTTACGGGGAATGCGTCCGGCCAGGTAGGCCAGCCGCCCGGCCTCGATGGCGTGCTTCATCGCGGTCGCCATGGGCACCGGATCCCTGGCTCCGGCAATTCCGGTATTCAGCAGAACGCCGTCCGCCCCGAGTTCCATTGCCAGGGTGACGTCAGAGGCGGTACCGACGCCCGCGTCGACAATAACGGGATAGTCCGGATCGCCGTCCTTGAGGTATTCGAGGCAGAGTTCGATGTTGGCCGGGTTGAGAATGCCCCGCCCGCTACCGATAGGCGAGCCGGCCGGCATCACGCTGACCGCCCCGGCGTCCTTGAGGCGTTTGGCCAGGATGGGGTCGTCGTTCGTGTAGACCAGCACCGTGAAGTCCTCTGCGACCAGCTTCTCGGTGGCCTGCAGCGTACCAACCGGGTCGGGCAGCAGGGTCTTGGTGTCGGCCAGCACCTCCAGCTTCACCCAGCGGGCACCGGGATTCTCCAGCCCCTCGAGCAGCTCGCGGCTGAGCCGGGCCGATCGTATCGCGTCCTGGGCGTTGAAGCAGCCCGCCGTGTTGGGCAGGATGGTGTACCGTTGCGGGTCCAGGTAGTCGATGATGTTGTCGGGCTTGGCCTGCCTGTCGTCAGCCAGCACGTCGCGCCGGACGGCCACCGTCACCACCTGGCACCCCGACGCATCCAGAGCCGCCTTCATGATGTCGAAGTTGGCGTACTTGCCGGTGCCGACAAACAGCCGGGATTCAAACTCGAAGCGACCAACTACGTAGGAATCCACCGCCATCATCCACCCCCCACGAAGGTCACGATTTCTATCGTGTCGCCTTCAGCCAACACCCTGTTCTGGAACTCGCGGCGGCTCACCAACTCGTGGTTCACTTCGACCGCCACGCGCCGTGGCTCGGCTTCTCTGGCTTCGAGCATGCCGGCCACCGTGGCCCCGGCGTCGAGGACTTCGTCTTTGCCGTTGATGGTCACTCGCACGGCTGCGTTCCTTCACTACCGTCGGCTCCATCGCCGACCGGGGGAACGATTATAAGAGGGCCCGCGCAGGCCAGCAACGTACCGGAATCGTGCCTGCCAGACTGCCTAGCGCCGCTTCGTCAACAAATCTCCAAGCACAAAGCGGACCGGCTGTACCTCGAATGCCGGCACGCCGGGGCTGGCCAGCCCCACATGGATTTCCTTGCGATTGGGCATGTAGACCACCGTCTGGAACGTGGTACTGACGCCGGCACCGCCGATGATCTCCCAGGCGACGCCGAGGTCAATCTTGCGATGCTCCCGACCGGCCTGCTGCAGGGCTTTTTCGATACTGCTGAACCGGCGAACGGAGTCGTTATCAGGATTAGTGGGTGCCTCCTTCCGCTGACAGTAGTGGTTGGTGCAGAGCAGCCAGTTCTTGAGCGGAGAGGCCGTGGAGAGGCGCTTGGTGACGCCGCTGTCGGCGGAGATGTTTCCGTCATACTCGAAGACCGCGGCCGGGTCAGGCTGCCCGGCGGACGGGGCGCTGACGTGGATGTTGTTGCCCACGATGGAGGGCGCCCGAGCCAGCACGCGCTGGACATCGACGACGGCGGTCGCTGCCCGGGCCGATTCCAGTGCGTCCCGCAGGGCAAGCGAGCGCGGCACGAAGGGGCCCCGGTGCGTGTTTCGCAGGCCCGGTGCGTCGTGCATGGAGATAGTGACGCCCTCACTGTTCATGGCCGTGTAGGCTCCGATGAGCCCGGGCCAGGCCACCGAGACCCAGGGCTGTTTGCCGGTGCCCGGCTCCAGATGAACGATCACCACGTGCGCCGTGTCCAGGCCGGGCAGGGCCAGGAAATCGAGGTTCCGGGCGGTGATCGTGCCGCCATCGACCGTGGCCTCGCCCCAGGCGCTGAAGCTCGAACAGAACATGCTATACCAGTCTGCCATGCAGTTGATGGCCTTGAGGTCCGCGACGTCGATGTTACGCCCCACTCGTTCCAGGCGCGTACCGCGATGGCCCATCTTGTCGCCGATGCCGGTAAGCATGCCCTTCAGTTCGGCTTCCTGCTCGGGCGTAAACTTCACCGATTTGAGGAACTGACGTCGGATCTTCAGCTCGTACTGCTTGGGTTTCTCAATGATCCGGGGATTGAGCACCACGTCTTCGAACAGGGACAGGATTTCCTCGCCCAGGAGGAAACCGTGGGCGTAACCCCGATACTCGGGAGTGCCCCAGACCCGCAGAACGCGAATCCCGCTGTCGGTGGTCAGCGAGCCGTTCAATTCGGCAGCCAGCTGCGGCGGCACCGCCGATGCCGCACCGCCCGCGACCAGCATGGCCACCGCCGCGAACAACAGCCGCAGCCCGTACTTACGGTTTGTCATGGTTCGTCTCATCTCCGCCACTCCGGTCGGCTGATATTCCTGACAGGGCGCATTCGGACCGTCCGGAACGCGCGCAGCGGCACTATAGCGGATCGCCCCGCCCGCGGCGAGCCATCGCCCCTTGACCCGCCGGACCTATCGGTCACAATCCGGCTTTCCAGGTCAAGCATTGATTGGGGTATCGAAACAGGAGAAGGGCTATGAGATCACGCTGGACGGTTGGACTGGCCGCGTTGGCGGCGGTGGTGCTGGCGACGGCCGCGGTGGCCGAAGACGTGGTGGTCGTGAAGGTAACGGGCGAGGGGGTAGACAAGGACACTGCCCTTAAAGCCGCCCTGCGGGCCGCGCTCGAACAAGGCGGCAAACAGGAGATTTCATCGTACTCCCAGGTCGAGAACTTCGAGCTGATCCGTGACACCATCTACTCCAAGGCGGAGGGGCTGGTCACCGACTACAAGATTGTCGACCATGGCGCCGCTGCCGGAGGCACTTACTTCTGCGAGATCCAGGCCAAGGTCAGCAAGAGCGCCGTAGCCAGCAGTTGGGGGGCGGTTCAGAACGTACTCGACCAGATCGGCCGGCCGGGCGTGATGGTCATGATCAGCGAGTATATCGACGACGTCCTGGACGACAGCAGCATCCTGGAGTCCAAGATCGAGGAGCGGCTGATCAAGAGCGGCTTCGACGTGTATGCCGGGGCCCAGGTGCGCGAAATCGCCAAGCGCGAGTCGGCTGACGCCGCGATCGAGGACAATGTGGCCAAGATGCAGGCCATTGCCAAGGACTTCGGCACCCAGATCTTCATCACCGGCAGCGCCCACGCCAACGCCGCCGGGGTCGAGGACCTCTACGGCGCCAAGACGGCGATGTACAACGGCGACGCGGCCGTCAAGATGTTCTACACCGACACAGGCCGGCTGCTGGCCAGCGAATCACTGCCCCAGTGGCGCGGCGGGGCCCGCGGGCACTTCACCGCCAACAAACAGGCGGGGAAGATGGCGCTGTCCAACGCTGGCGCCGAGCTGGTCGAGATGGTCTACCGGACCTGCATGCAGCAGTGGGCCACGCAGATTTCCGCTGGTGGTGAAATCCAGCTTGAGATCGAGGGTCTGAAGGTCCCCGAGGCCATCAAGCTCAAAAAGAAGCTGGCCGCCATGGATGGCATCGAGAAGGTCAATTACCAGTTCACCAAGGGCATCGCCAGGTACCGCATCGTCGGCAAAATGACGGCCATGGATTTCACCGAAGCGCTCGTCGAACCGGATTGGGAAGCCCTGATCGAGATCGTGGACGTTAAGCTCAATCGCATTCAGGCCAAGAAACCCGGGAGCTAACGGCACACCACGTGCTGGTGCCACATCGCGGAAAAAAACAGGCGGACTTCAGCCGCCCCATCGCGGAGGCGTCTGACCCCTGCCGCTCCCTGCAAGACCTGTATTCGCAGGGCACAGGTGCACAGACAGTGTCCACGCCGGTTGAGGACCGGTCACACTCTAACGCTTTAGGACCCAAGACTATGAAAGAGATTCTCTCCAAGCTCGGTATCGAACAGGAAAACCCCGGCGGCTTCGCCGGAGAGTGGTGCGGCAGCGGCGACGTCCTCGACGTGGTCTCGCCGATCAACGGTGAGAAGGTGGCCCGGGTCAACCAGGTCACGCCTGAGGAGTACGAGCGGCTCGTCACCCGCGCTCACGATGCGTTCGTCAAGTGGCGGATGGTGCCCGCGCCGCAGCGCGGCGAGCTGGTACGGCGGCTGGGGGTCGCCCTTCGTGAGTACAAGAAGGAACTCGGGGCCCTGGTTACCCTGGAAATGGGCAAGATCCGGGCCGAGGGCGAGGGTGAAGTCCAGGAGATGATCGACATCTGCGACTTCGCG
>JANQGB010000264.1 GCA_028277545.1 Phycisphaerae bacterium
GAACAGCGTACCGACCACGACATCATTGATGCCGTCGCCGGTGACATCGGCGATGCGCGCCGCCACGGTGGCCATATCTGCGAGTGGCGTAGTCCACAAGGGATCGCCAGTCTTGCCGCTGATCACCCGCCCCAAAGTGTCGAAATACGCGGGCAGGATGTCCGCGTGCCCATCCCCATTGACGTCGTCCAGACGGGAGAAGCCCAGGATGCTGTCATAGCCGTTGTCAGAGTAGCCAACGCTGCCGTTCGTGGCGGCCAGGCCGTAGAGGTTGCCGGAGAAATCTCCCACGATCACGTCCCGAACGCCGTCCGCGGTAATGTCGTCGATCTGCTCCAGTGCCCACACCGCCGACCCGCTGACCGGGAAGCTCCATTCGATCGATCCGTCGGCTCCGTCGATTCCGACGGCCCGGCCGGCGACCTGGTCCTCGTTCGAGGCGCCGGCCACTACGTCGGCCTGCTCATCTCCGGTGAAATCCTCGACTCCGATCACCGCAAAGCCCGGGCCGGACAGCGGTCGCTCCCAGATCGATTCTCCGGTGAGTGCGTCGAGGCAGTACGCCCGCTTGGGGCCCCAGCCGTCCGCGTCATCGCCCGTGGCGGCCAGTACGTCCGGCACGCCGTCGCCGTTGTAGTCGTAACGGCAATCGACCTGGTAAACCCAGCCTCCATCGCCGTACTCGTGTGTATCATGGGTCCAGATGCTCTGCCCGGTCTTTCCAGACAAGGCCCTTATCAGACACGCGCCCCAGGCCGCTCCGACCACCACATCGTGGTGGTCATCTCCGTTGATATCCTCGATGACCTGCAACGCCTCCGGGGCGTAGACGGCCCCGGCGATGATCTCGTGCTCCCACAGCACATGCCCGGTCCCGTCGGAGCTCCCGTTGAAGCATCGAACGAAGTCATCTTCGGAGCACACGATCACATCAGCGATACCGTCGCTGTTGACGTCGGGGATGCTCGCGATTGCCTTGGGCGTGTTGTCCGAAGCGACGTCAATGAGGTAGGACCACATCGGCTGACCTGTTGTGAACGGTTCGCAGGTTCCCGTGCCGCTGCAGGACACGGCGAGAGGACTCTGGCCCGCGTCATTGCTGTACACCGACAACTGGGCCTCAAAGGACGTGGCCGAGTCCGGCGCAAACCACACGCCGACCTGAGCCGATGACAGCGGCGGGATGCTGGCCGGGAAGGCAGCCCCTTCGGACAAATAGAACCGGGTATGATCAACCAGGATGTCATCCACCGTCAGCGTATCGCTCCCCCGGTTCTGAATCACCATGTTCCACCTGACGTGGGCGTTTACGCGTACCGTGCCGAAGTCATACTCCTCCTCGGCGACATGGATATACGGGCCCGCGTAGACACCGTGCCCGGTGATCGTCAGCGCCGCTTCCGGGTTCAGTGGATCGTTCGAGACCAGTGCAGCCGCGGCGTCCAGCGGGGCGTACGCGCTGGGCTCGTATACGATGGCCAGCTCCTTGATGTCCATGGGAGGCACGATCACCGGGAACAGTTCCGGGCAGTCCAGGCTGTCCGGCGGGCTGAAGGTTACAGAGCTGATCTCCAGGTCTGCCGTCCCGTTGTTCTCCACGGTGACATACCAGATGGCCTGGTCACCGATGGTGACCGGCCCGAAGCCGTGACTGTCATCCGGAATGCTGATCTGCGGAGTACCGCCGCCCAGGGGATCGACCTTGTAGAGCATATCTTCGCCGTACCCGGTGCCGTCGTCACAGTACCAGAGGTAGGTGCCGTCCCAGGCAATGCCCGCCGGATCGTCGCCCTCCGACGCGTGACTGTCCAGCACGGTGCCCGAGGCAGAGTCGATCTTGTACAGTGTGTTCCCGTAGTAATCAGCCATCCAGAGGTTGCCATTCTGGACGCAAAGATCCCAGGGCTGGTTGTCCGGCGCCGCGAACTGGTCGAGGATCGTCCCGCTGCTGTTAACCTTGTAAAGATGTCCGGGATCAGGATAGTAGCGAGCCACCCAGAAGTTGCCCTGGTCGTAGGCGATGCCCGACATGTAGTGGGCCGGCAGATTGAACTGCGACAGCAGGCCGCCGGTCCAGCCCAACTGCATGGCCACGGCAGGCGCGGACGAGCTGCCTGCGTGATCCGTCGTCCAGAGGTACTGCCCATCATAAGTCAGCCCGTAGGCATCCTCTTGCGGGCCGGCAAAGGCCAGCGAGTAGCTGCCCGTGTCCGGGTCGATCTGGTAGATGTTGCTCCCGCTGCTGCCGTAAATGCCGAAGTAGAGGTGTGTTCCATCGTACGCCAAGCCGGACGCGCCCTCCGGAATTGGATAGGTCGCCAGAATGGTCCACTCCGCGCCGCGTGGCGTCGTTACTGCCTCCGGCGACGGCGAACCGCTGTCAGTCGCCGAAGCGCCCGCAACAGCTGCTGCCGGCAAGGAAAGCGCCGACCAGGCCAGAAACGCTACAAATCCCGCATTCGAATTCCTGGGCATTTCCTCCTCCTCCTCGTGTTTGAGCGACTCGTGGTCGGTCCCCTATGTAACCTCCAGACGGTGCGATCGGTTCGGCGCCGCCTGCTGTGTTGTCGCCAGCGACTGTCTCGCCCCCTTGACCATCATTCGCCTCCCTGGTGCTACCGCGGCCTCAGCGAGTTCAAGTACTCTGCCAGGCAGTTGACGCAAGCCTCCAGGGCGTCCAGGGATTGGGCGCTCTTGCTCAGGCCGCGGCACCCGGAAAGGGAGCCAACCACGAACCATGCCACCGCCGCCGGCTCGATATCGCTCCGAACGGTGCCGCAGGCCTGACCGTGCCGCAACGCGGCCTCCACGCCGTTGCGCCAGGTGTCGTAGATGCGGTTGATCCGCGTTCTGAACCCCGCATCCACCGCCGACATCTCGAGCGCCAGATTATTCAGCGGGCACCCGAGCAGCAGGTCGCGCTCCTCCATGCTGGCTACGGCGTTGCCCATCATGCCGATGAGTTGCGAGACGGGATCGCGACTGCCCTGAAGCGGCTCTACCCAGAATTGCTGCACGAGGTGGTCGAGGACCTCGTCGAGCACCGCGTACCCCACCGCGCCCTTGCTGGGAAAGTGGTGATACAAGGCTCCCTTGGTCACACCGGCACGGGTGATCACGGCGTCAAGAGAGGTCGCCTCGAACCCGGTGTGATGGAACTCCTCAAACGCGGCCTGAAGCAGGGTCGTACGCGTGGCATCCGACTGATAAGTAGCCGACATACCGACCAGTATGAATGTTTTGACAGGGAATGTCAACGCCGGGGCGGTGCCGTCGGGCGGACGGGGCTCGTGCCCGTGACCCGGCGCCGGCCCCTGCCGGCGGGTAG
>JANQGB010000404.1 GCA_028277545.1 Phycisphaerae bacterium
AGGCCTACCTGGACCGGACCGACGTTCTCACCGTCCCTGGCGAGCTGGACATCGGGCGGGCCCGCGAGATTGCTCTGCGCGGCAATCCGGACATCCACGCCGTGCGAGCCCGGCTGGACCAGGCCTTGGCCCGCATAGGTGAGGCCCGGTCGACTTACTTCCCGACGATCTCTCTGTCACACAACTCAAACAGGACGTTTCAAACACCGGCCAGCCGGAGCCCGATAAGCGGGCCGTTCCTTCCGCAGAACCTGCCCACCAGCGCCGCCACGCTCCAGGATCTCGATGTCGGCACGTTGCTGCAGCTTCTGGCAGACCCGTTGCTGCGCTCGAATACCACGGGCGGCCTGGGCGGTTCCTTCAGTCAACACAGCAGCACTATCTCGGCGACCTGGACGTTGTTCGACGGCTTCACGCGGGAGGCGACGCTGCTGGCGGCCAAGCACGCCCATCAAGCCACCAAGATGGCACTATCCGACGTGCGGCGCCTGCTTACCCAGGCGGTGGACGGTGCCTATTACCAAGCGCAGTTGGCCGACGAACAGTTGCGCATCGCCGGGGCGGATGTGGCTTTCAGCCGCACGCAACTCGAGGCCGCTCAGAGGCGGATGCAGGTCGGCAAGTCAAACCAGTCCGAGGTGCTCAACTTCGAGCTGCGCCTGCGAACGGCACAGGCCAACGAGGTGGCGGCGGTCGGTCTGCTGACCAACGCCCGCACCGTGCTGGCCGAGTTGATGGGTATCGATGACGCCCGGCTGCCGGAGGAAGTGATCCTGTCGTCCCTGGCCGACGAGACCGAATCTGAACTGACCGCCCCTGACGCCGACTTCCTGGTGCTGCAGGCGCTGGCCTCGCGTCCGGACCTGGCCAGCAAGGAGTTTGAGCTGAAGTCCAAGATGGAGGAGGTCAGGGCCGCCAAGGGACAGTTCAGTCCCAGTCTGCTGCTCAGCGGGTCGTACGGTTTCGACAGGATGTCCAACATCGGGTACGACAATGACGATCAGGCCTCCGCCGGCGCGATCGAACTTCGGTGGCAGCTTTTTACCGGCGGGTTGCGGACCTCCCGGGTGCGGCTCCGACGCGGTGAACAGTGGCAGTTTGCGGCCGAACTCCGGGCGCTACGCCAGCAGGTGGCGTCGGAGGTCCGGCAGTCGGTCACCGACGTCATCAACGCCCAGGAGCAGGTGCGTCTGCAACGGCTGAACCGCACGACGGCCACCGAGCAGCGGCGGATCGTGGACGCCGAATACGCGGTGGGCAAAGCGTCGCTGGTCCGGCTGAACGAGGTTCAGCGAAACCTGGTCGACACGGAGGTCCAGTTGGCGTCGGCCCGGATCCGCCTGCGGCAGGCCTGGACCGACCTGCGGGCGGCCGTCTCGGACCCTGGCGTGGCGCCATAAAGCCCTTTCTGACACGCGAATCCGCGCTTCGGGCTGTGCGATTTTTCACACGGAGTCGTCCCCGGGCAGATCCGGACGGCTGCCCAGCGTCGGATCGCGGGGCGGTGGGACGTCCGGATAAGCCCCAGACGGGCGATTGGGGGCCGGCGGTGGCTAAAACTGGCTGCCTTCTCGGCGGTGGAACCGCGTTTGCCACCGGTAGGCCAGGACCACGGGGGCCGGCGTCTGGCCGTGGGACCGATCATGGTGAACGAGGGCAGGTTCAGAGGCGCGAACGCCGCCCGGGCCGGACTCACGTGGCGGCGTCCGGCGGCATGATGCCCGACCATCAGACAGGCGGGCGCCCCTGAAACAGCGCCAAGCGCCCGGCAGGCGAGCACAGCGGTGCGGCTGTGCGTGGCCGGTGTTTCTCGGAGTTGCGAACATTCGACTGGCTGCTGTCCGGCAGACATCCGATGTGATCGGTGGCTGCCAACAGGCAAGGATCAAGAAACACGTAGATCGGCATGGAAGGCGGCAGCAGCGATCATTCCTGGAGTTAGGCGATGGGTTCCAAAATCACGACGACGATTGACGGTAACGAAGCCACCACCTCGGTGGCGCACCGCATCAACGAGGTGTGCGCGATCTATCCGATCACGCCCTCCTCGGTGATGGGCGAGTTGGCTGACGAATGGTCGGCCAAGGGCAAGCGGAACATCTGGGGTGCCATACCGTCGGTGACCGAGATGCAGTCCGAAGCTGGTGCCGCGGGCGCGGTACACGGCGCTTTGCAGGGCGGGGCGTTGTGC
>JANQGB010000406.1 GCA_028277545.1 Phycisphaerae bacterium
AACCGGGGCGCTTTATCTCAGCGAACGCTGGTTCGCGATGTTGGATCATGATCCGCAGCAGTTGGAACCGACCCATACCGCGCTGCGCGACCTCGTGCACCCCTGCGACCAGGCTCGTGTAAACGCAGGCCTCGATGCTCACCTGGCAGGCCAGACGTCACACTTCTCCTGCGAGTACCGCCTGCGAACCAGGACTGGCGAGTGGCGATGGGTGCTCGACCGCGCCAAGATCGTGGAGTGCACCGAAGAAGGCCGGCCCGCGAGAGTGATAGGCACCCACCGGGACATCACCGAGCGTAAACAGGCAGAAGAGGAACTGGATCGGACCCAGGCACTGTTCCGGGCCGCAATAGAGCAGACGCCGGCCGGAATTCTGATAGCCGACGCTCCGGATGTGAAGATCCGATTGGCGAATTCCGCGGCCTTGGGCATTCGCGGCGAGGCGGCGGCCTCGCTGACCGAAATACCGGTCGAACTGCATCCACAGAATTGGCAAACCTTCTACCCGGACGGAACACCGTACAAGGCCGAAGACCTGCCGCTGTCCAAGGCGATCCTCAAGGGCGAAATCTCCGAGAACGTGGAGGTAATCATACGGCGGCAGAGCGGCGAGAACCGCTGGGTCCTGGGCAACGCGGCGCCGGTACGCGACAGCGAGGGGACGATCGTCGCCGGCGTCGTCGTCTTCCCCGACATCACCGAGCGCAAGCAAGACGAAGAGCAGCGTCACAAGCTCGAAGCCCAGCTTCGCCAGGCCCAGAAGATGGAAGCTGTGGGCATGCTGGCCGGCGGCATCGCCCACGACTTCAACAACATCCTCACCACGATTCTGGGCAACGCCGAACTGACGTCCCGCGCCCTGAAGGCCGATTTCCCCGCAGACTCTCCCACACTGTTGGGCCTCGAACAGATCGAGTTGGCCGCCCAGCGCGCCGCGAGGCTGACTCGGCAGCTACTGGTCTTCAGCCGGCAAGACATCGCCAGGCCGGGCGTTCTCGATCTCAACCGGACCATCACCGAGATGGAGAAGATGCTGCGCCGGTTGATCCCCGAGGATGTGGCGCTGGAATTGGTGACCGCGCCTGATCTGCGCAGGACCCACGCCGATGCCGGCCAGATCGAACAGGTCGTGATGAACCTGGTGGTGAACGCCCGGGACGCGATGCCCAACGGTGGCAAACTGAGCCTGGAAACCGGCAACATAATGCTGGACGAGTCGTACGCGGCCATCCATGCAGAGGCCCGCGTTGGCGAGCACGTGGTGTTCAGCGTCAGCGATACCGGATGCGGGATGGATTCGGCAACCGTTGAACGGATCTTCGAGCCGTTCTTTACTACCAAGCCGGCCGGCAGAGGTACCGGGCTGGGACTGGCGACGACCTACGGCATCGTCCGCCAGTCGGGTGGCCACATCACGGTCTACAGCGAGCCGGAAAGGGGCACGACCTTTAGAGTCTTTCTGCCGTCCGCGGACTCGGCGGTCGACCTGGCGCAGAGCAGGCGCCTAGATGGAGCCGCACCTGCGGGTAGCGAGACCATTCTGGTGTGCGAGGATGACCAGACCGTTCGCCACCTGGCCGCGAACCTGTTGAAGGGTGCCGGCTATGAGGTTCTGGCGGCCGAGAACGGCCGGCGTGCCATCGAGCTGGCGGCCGAACACGGCGGCCGGATAGACCTGTTGTTGACGGACGTGAACATGCCGGGTATGGACGGCAAGAGCCTGTCCAACACCCTGTCCGCCACGGTCCGCGGCCTCAAGACACTGTTCATGTCGGGTTATACCGCGGACGTCATCGCCGACCACGGCGTGCTGGACGAGGGCGTCGAGCTGCTGACCAAACCGTTCAACCGTACCGGCCTGCTCACCTGCGTGCGCGAGGTGCTGGACCGGACGTAGGCAGACGGTCTTGCGTACTGCTTGGCCGGCGCCTCGACAGGCAGCTCATCAGAACGGTCTCGTGTGCTGCCGACCTGGCCTGCTTGAGATGCCCCTCGGCGTCACTCGGTAGCTCAGACCCGTCCCCGGCCTCAGCATGGCCTGTGAGCGCGCCAACCACGTCGTCAAGTCCGTCACGGAGCTCGTTACTGCTTTACCATGGTTGCTTGGTGGGAGGGGGCGAGATAGCCATCATGAAACGCGCCTTCTCCCGCAAATAGCGCTCTTGAGGCATTGTGCCGGACGGCTGGAGCCGAGCAGAGTTCTCCGCGGCCTGCGCGCCGACCGTTCATGAAATCGCTTAAGTTGCTCAAACTGGGCGTCCAGGTCAACCGTCGATATTCCCATCTTCATACTCATACTTACACCACCGTCCGTGGCAAAGCCGCGCTGGCATGTTCCATCATCCCGCCGGCAATAGACCGCGCGACCACTGGCTGCGGACCGCTACTGGTCCGCCCAAGACGCCGCCGCCGTCAGCCCACCCGGCGGCTACTCCAGCAGGTATACCCGACAGAACGGTTCATCCCCATCATGCCGGGTGCTGGTCCAGATCAGGCGCCATCCGCGGCGCTGCGTCATGGAGTCGGCGGAGATGTCGAACCGCGGCGACGGGCTGTACTCGCCATCCCAGAAGAAGACCGTCCCCGCGGCGAGTTCATCCAGAATCTGCGTCGAGTCAGGCGGTATGACGTTCACGCCGCGATCGAGGAAATGGGATACCCAGATGTTGGTGGCAATTACCGGCGCCGCGGCATGCGGGCTGGCCCGCAGCCAGGCCACTGCGTCCTGTACGTCGCGGGTGTGGGCCGGCATGCGGTGTGGGCGAACGAGATAGGCCAGCGGAAGCACTGACGCCGCGACGGCACCCGGCGCCAGC
>JANQGB010000616.1 GCA_028277545.1 Phycisphaerae bacterium
GCACAACGACTTCCAGGCCGCCGGCATCCGCTGCTGGAAGTGGGATCACGACGCCCGCACCGGCCGCTCCATCTGGGGCGAGATCGACCGGGCCATCCGTGTCTACGACAAGCTGGTCCTGATCGCCAGCGAGTCGTCACTGAAGAGCCCCGCGGTCAGTCACGAGATCGAACGGGCCATCCAGCAGGAGGACGAGAAGGAGAAGCGCCGCATGGCCGGAAAGACGGACGTCGACGCCGACGTGCTCTTCCCCGTCCGTCTCGATGACTACATCATCGAGACCTGGCAACACGACCGCAAGGCCGATGTGACCAAGAAAGTCATCGCCGACGCCCGCGGCTGGGACAAAGATCCCACCGTCTACGACAAGGTCTTTAAGCGCCTGATCCGCGCCATAAAGCCGTAGGACGAAGCCCCGCCCCCCGCGTAGTCGCCGAGTGGAGCCGATCGTAGGCGCCGATGGCAGCGTGCTGGCAATGGATGAGAGCTCACCGTCACCACCTTCACCAACAACGGAGCGACGGTATATCCCAACAACGCCAAGAGCGGCGGCAACGCCATCACTAACGCCTACTTGCAGAGCGGGACAACGGATGCCACCCAGAGCAGTCAGCTGCGGTCGTGGGCCAACGTGCACCTCGAACGCGATGGGGTTGTGATTGCGGATGATGATATGTGTATCGTCACCTGCCGGCACGAGCCGGACGGCCGGTACACGCCGGCGGTTTCACAGGCGGCCGTACACCCTGAGAATCTTCTGGACCTCAGGATCCTCCGGCCAGATGAGAGCCAAGGCCTCCAACGCTACGCGGCGGACAGCCGCGTCCGCATCCTCGGCGGCGATTCTGCGGACAGTTGGCAGGGTCTCTTGATCGTCCGGCCAGACGCGGGTCAGCGCCTCCAACGCGGAGCTACGGACATACTCGTTCGCGTCCTCGACCGCGCGCTGCCTAAAGAAGGGCAGTGTCTGTTCCTCCTCGGGCCAGATCCGCGCCAGTACCTCCAACGCGGCGCTGCGGACATTCGCGCTCTTGTCCTCGGCGGCCTGCTTCCGAATGAAGGGCAGAGTCTGTTCATCCTCCGGCCAGACGCGGACCAGAGTCTCCAACGCGGCTCTGCGGACACTAAAGCGTATATCCCCGGCGGCGAGTTCACGGATGATGGGCAGGGTCAGTTCATCCTCCGGCCAGATGCGGGCCAAGGCCTCCATCGCGGCGCTGCGGACATACTCTCCGTTATCTCTGGTGGCGAGTCTGCGGATGATGGGCAGGGTCTGTTTATCCTCCGGCCACAGGCGCGCAAGGGAGGCCAGCGCTGCGCTGCGGACTTGCGCGCTCGAATCCTCGGCGGCGCGCTTGCGGACCAATGTCAGGAGCTGTTCATCCCGCGGCCACGCGCGGGACAAGGCCTCGAGGGCGGCGCTCCGGACATCGTCGTCTTTGTCGTGGGCGGCGTGTTTGCGGACGAGGGGCAGGGTCTGATCATCTTCAGGCCAGATGCGGGCCAGGGCCTCCAAGGCGGCGCTGCGGACACTCGCGTTGCTGTCGTGCGCCGCCAGGTTGCGCATGATAGGCAGGGTCTCACTACAGTCCCGCAGGCAGAAACTGGCCAGCTCCACCAGCATGACTCGTGCCGCGGTTCCTTCGAGGCGCCGCAGGTCGCCGTCCAGCCGACGAATCCAGGCTATTCTGCCCGGCCACCTGACGCCAATCTGGCGGGCCGCGGCAAGCAGGTTCTGTACACTCGACGGGACGTCGACGCTAAACTGGTGCCGCATCCCTGGCTCAGTGAGAACGGACAGACAGTCGGTCAGCGAGTCTTGGAGGAGTGTCCCGGTTTTGTCCAGAGGAGTCAGGTTGCCGACCTCTGCCAGGCACTGTGTGGCCAGGACGAGGTGCCGTGGTATCTCATGTGTCGCCCCCTGCGGTGGTAACGGGCTGGTGACGCAAATCAAGAATTGAATTAGCCGCTCTGCGTAGCGTTCACCCACGAGTCCACAGATGAGGCGAAGGACCTCGTTCCAGGCGGGCTCTTCCCAGTTATCTTCAAACGCCTCTCGGAGGAGGTCGTCGATACTGTACTCCGGATCCATCCAGAGCTTGAAGGCATACTCCGTGGCGCAAAAGTACTCCAGGAGCGTGCGATGCACGAATCCGTAAATACCCTCGCCGCTGGACCCGTATAAGCAGAGAATGTAGTTGCGCTCGTGGAGGTGATCGATCATCACCCGGCTGAGAACGAGGGCCTCATTTCCGGCCATGTCGTAGCGTTGCTCGAAGAACTGCCGTATCTCGCGTTCCAGATCTGTCCTGCGGATGAAGTTCCCGCGCAGCCCCTCGTCAGAGGCCTGCATTCGGTAAGCGATGCGCCGGAGCAGCGCCTTCTTGTCGTCCAGGCTGACGTAGCGGGCCTTGAGAGTGGCGTTTTCGAGATGGCGGTTCACGTCCCAGATATGGCAGAGTACGTCGGCGGCTTGTTCGTAAAACCTGGCGCGTTCCCGCGGCAGCTCCTGCTGCTTGGCTATCAAGACCATGATGGTCAGGAGCATAGGGTTGCCGGACAGCAGACGAATCGCGGTCGATTCCCCGGTAGCCGACAGCACGCGATGGATGCGCTGCTCGCGGTCGCGGGGCTGCCGGGAGAAGACCAGGCCGAACCAGACCTCTACGAAGGTCTTGATCTGGTCGTCGTCAAGGTCCTGGATCTCGAAGTGGCCGAAGCCTGCGGACCGCAGGGCGTGATCGTCGTAACCGACCGGTCGGCTGGTTACCAGCACGCGAGCCCGGTGGTAGTCGTGGCTGAAGCCGATGATCTCCTGGATGATCCTTCCTCGCGGCTTCTCGTCGAAGATCTCGTCCAGCCCGTCAAACATCACCAGCGACGGAGCGGATTTGAGGACGCCGTGGATAAACTCCTCATTCAGGGCCCACCCCTCCGCTTCGCCCAGCCGGTGCAGAAACCTCAAGAAGGTCAGCTTAGGGTCACGCTCGCGATCCGCAATGAAGTGCCTCAACTCGATCAGCAGGGGGAAGTGTCTCCGACACGTCTCCAGCCATTGATGCTGGCTTTCGCTGTGACCTTCTTCGAAGGTCTGAAGCTGATTCAGCAGCAGGTACCGCATCAGTGTCGATTTGCCTGAGCCCGGCCCACCGATGAAGACCGCCAGCCGGCGAGCCGGATCGGCCAGTACCTCGAGCGCAGGTTGTCGAGGTCGCGCGGCGTAGGCGGCCCGGACTGTCTCGAGTTCTTCCGACGTCAGCTCGCCCGGCCTGGCCTCGCTGCTGCCCGGTGTATCGTCCTCGCCTGTCTCCTTGCCTTCGGCCAGCCTGGCAGCCAGATCACGCGGCAGCTCCACCGGTGGCGGGTCCTCGCGAACGTCCTGGGCAATGAACGCATCCCGCAAGTTGATCTTCCCGGGTTCGTCGGCCGTGGCCGGCGTGATGTGCGAGAGTTCCAGGACATTGTACTTCTTACGCATTCTGTCGGCGTACTTGCGGATGTTCGCCTCGGGGTAAACTCCCACCAGGCGTTCGGCAGCCGTGGCCGCCCGAGCGGTGAACTGGGCGGTGAGTCGCTGACAAAGCTCAGGATCGAGAAGCTGCTGTTTCTGAAGTTGGCGACGGTAGGCCTTGGCAGCCGCCTGCCAGGCAAAGTCATCGAGTGCCGGGCCGTCTACACGCTTCCACGCCTGGCGCAGAGCATCCAGATCGGGTAGGTCGCCGTTGTTGAGGTCGAATAAGGGGCGGGCCAACTCTGTTCGGAACTCGTCATCATCCCGGAGCAGACGCTCCAACGCCTTCCCGAAGTCCTCCAGCTCGTCCGCATCGACACCCTCGCTCCGTACGTTGGCAAGAAACATGTCGACCCACAGGGCGTACGCTCGTTCGATTGCGGTGTCCTCGGCTGGCTCTTTGGACTTCCAGACGTCTTCGAGCCGGTTGGCCAGGAACTTCGCGGTGATACTCGGAACCAGCTTGCTCAGCAGTGCCCCGGCCGAGGCCCCAAAAGCCGCCGCGAACTCAGGTGATGCGAGTTGGTCGATCATGACTGCTGTCCCTGCTGTCAGGCCTCGAGATGCGGCCGGTAGGCCGGCCAACCTGCTGCGGACCATCCGGTTTGTATCGCGCCGTGACGGTTGCGCCAATGGACACTGAGCAATCCCGGCTGGCAAGGTGCCTGAGTCTGGGTATGGCAGTGAGGCGGTGGTGTCAGCGGCTGGCCGATGGGCGGTGAGCGCTAAGACCCCGGGCGGGCGCCCCGGGGTTGTGCTTGGCGTAAACGCGGCACCGCGGGAACGCGGGACCGGCGGGTGACGGAGGGTCACCCGCGGTCGCCTGGCGTTCCGCAGTATGTACTCCGCAGGCCGAAGATGGTGCGCCGCGATGCTAGGCGGTGACCAGTTCTTCGGTGCGGTCAGCCTCGATGGAACCCGCTTCGCCGAAGCTGGTTACGAAGCGTTCCAGGCTGTTCTGGAACTGCTTCCGGGTCCAGGAAGCGGTTGCGTCCTGGAAGCTGGCGTGGGTGGTGTAGGGCTCGAAAGCGCCAACACTTGGCACGAAGACCTCCGAGCAGACCTCGACCTCCTCCAGGCTGCGCATGCGGAAGGTCACCAGCACGTAGCCGTTCTCGGTCAGGCCGAACTTGTAGAGCCGGGTGCCGGGTTCGGAGTTCGGCGTGGCCACGCGGAAGCCGTGGTTGGCGGTGAACTCGGCAAACTCGTCGAAGGCCGGCTCGACAAAGTCCGAGGCGAAGCGCTCGAACTTGTGCAGCCATTGCTTCTTGGCGGTATCCAGTTTCTGCAGGAAGGTCCTTTGCCAATCGTTCATCGGTGGTCCCCCATCGTGATGTCCCTGCGGACGTGAGCGGTCCATACAATACGGCCAGCACCATCACCAGGCCGATTCCACAGCATACTGTACGATATGGAAGAACAGGCCGGGCGAGTTTTGCCGATTCTGCGGGGCGACATGTGCAGAAGTGCTTATCGGAGCAAGAGACACTCAGTGGCGGCAAGCGCCGTCTTCGATTGGGGAGTATCGTTCGGCCAGTGGCGATAGGTGCCCTGGTCGACAGAACGGCTGGCGGGCCCACTGCAGACCTGCGTTCCGTGTTCGCCTGACCAAGGACGCTACTTGCTGTCGGTGTGGCAGAACTTCGAGCGCTGCGACACTACTGGACTCAGGGATGGGCAGGCGATCAAAGGATCACTGCCTCGGTTGCTCCGTGCGGGCTGAACTCCGCGGCTCTTCATGAAGACAAGTACGTCGAGACTCCAGACGCGGTGCCGCGACGACCGGGCAGGCGGCGCACAAGGAAGTGGCAGGCGGCGCAGTGGGCGCTGGCCGAAGCCGGCTATGTAACGGCTGCGACGTTATAAGACCGGGCAGGTGCTAAGAGCTGTTTGAGTGATGCGTGATTATGACTGGCACAAGAAACCGGCCGACGCTATTCGACGCTGCCGTCGCCATCAGACTCGTCTGCCCGACCGAGTTGGACGCCCGCCAGGCCCAGCGTGACGTTGTCGGCGAAGTCAAAGGTCTTGGTCAGGCCGGTGGTCAGGAACAGTCCCCAGACATGCGTGTTGACCGCGCAGA
>JANQGB010000816.1 GCA_028277545.1 Phycisphaerae bacterium
TGAAGGGGACGCGCTGTGGGTGATGTTGCAGCGGTTGTTGCCGCACATCAGGAGCTTGCGTCCGGGCTGGTGCTTGCGCTCCACCACCACAGCGCGCAACCCCCGTTCGCCAGCTGTAACGGCAGCCATCAGGCCGGCCGCGCCCGCGCCGACGATTAGGAGGTCTGTATCCCCGGAAACCACTCAGAAAGGGCTCTCACGCAGGACGGCAAGCTCGGAGAGGATGGCGTTGACCGACTGCGGTCGCTCGCTGGGAACCTTGGCCAGGCACTGGCTGACAATCAGGTCATCCCACTCCGGTGTGACGCCCGGGCGCAGGCTGGACATCGGGGCGGCTTGGTGATTGAGGTGCTGTCTGGCGAGTTCGATCGCGTTCTCGGCGGTGAAGGGGGGCTGTCCCGTGATGAGGTGATAGAGGCATGCCCCGAAGGAATAGATGTCGGTTGCCGCACTCAAGTCCGGTCCGCCTTTGAAGACTTCCGGCGCCATGTAGAGCGGCGTTCCGACCGCGCAGCCGTGCTGGGTAAGGCGGGTCTGCCCCAGTTTGACCGAGATGCCGAAATCGGTCAGTTTGGCCGTCCGATCCGAGTCGCGCCACATGATGTTGCCGAGGGTGACATCGCGGTGCACGATGCCGCGGTCGTGGATGCACTGGAGCGCTGAAGCGATGCCGGTGGCCACTGCCATGGCGTCGTCGAAGCCCATCCGCTTCTCACGCCTCAGGTAGCCGTCCAGATTCTCGCCATCCAAGTACTCCATGATGTAGTACGGGCAATCGAAATGGGCCCCATGCGTGACGATTCGGATGATGTTGGGGTGGGCCAGGTCGGCCTGCTGTTCCACCTCGCGCATGAAGCGCTCCGTGACGTCCGCGTGGTCTGCCGCGCGCCGGGAGAGAAGCTTGAGGGCGTATCGCGTTTGATCCCTGGCGTCGAGGACCGTGTAGAGCACGGACGCGCCGCCCCAGCTGATGAGCTCCTCGACGAGGAAGCCGGCGATATCATCTCCGGGCTCCAGGATGCCGGCCTTGAGGCGGAAGCTGGTGGATAGCTTGCTCGTCCTGCGCAAGGCGAGTTCCTCGGCCTCCCGTCGGCGGCGCAGAGCGAGTTTGACCCTGGCAATCAGCTCCTTGAGATTGAACGGCTTGACGATGAAATCGTCTGCGCCGGCTTGGATGTACCGGGCGTGGTTCTCTTCGATACTGAAACCGCTCATCAGGATGACAGGTAGGCGGGATGGGAAGCGACGCTTCACGCGGGAGCACACGTTGTAGCCGCTGAAGTCCGGCAACACGATGTCCATGAGAACGAGGGCGAAGCGCGGCTGCTCGGTGATCGGGGCCGGAACTTCTTCCTCAACGCCATCCAGTCCCAGCACGTCCAAGGCCTCTTGGCCGCGATTGGCAATGGTCAGGTTCGTGAAGCCTGAGCGCTCCAGCGCGAAACGCAGGAGGTCGCAGACGCTTTCCTCATCGTCAACGATAAGGATAGGGGCGTCCAGGTCTTCGTTGGTGCCTTCTGGCCCTGTCACGGGGCTGTCCTGTTGCTGCGGGGCTTGGATGCTGTGGCTCCTCACTGTCGGATGCCAATATACGCGCCGCCGACCGGCTGACAACGCGCGCGTGTGCTTTTGCCGCGCCCGAGTGAAGCCCGGCGCGGCCGGTCACCGCTCACGACTTGCAGGGCGGCGGATACTCGGATACGAGCAGTCGGTGCGGCTCCTCATCCTCTTCGATCCGAGGGAATCGTCCGACCT
>JANQGB010000640.1 GCA_028277545.1 Phycisphaerae bacterium
GGCGCTGGCTTGGGCAGCGCCGCCCGACGCCAGGTACCTTCGGTGTTCAGATCATCCGCGGCCTGGCCCGCGATCATTCGGGATTGGCCCGCGGGAGCTCGGTTTGTTCCTGCGGGCCTTGCCTTTCACCGTGGCCGTCTATAATCCACCGTTCGCGAATACGGGTTGTCTGCGTGCCAGGCAGGTGCCAATGCGGCCGCGTCCTGGGCGCCTCGGCCGATAGCGAAGATTCGGGGTCGTTCATGAGTGGTTCATCTCGTCTTCAGGGATTGTTCCGGTGGTTGCTGGGGTTGTTCAGCAGCGTCTGGTTCGGGATCACGATCCTGGCGCTGCTCTTCGTGTACTGTTCGATAGGCAGTGCCGTGCCGCCCGTGCGACAACACTGGGCACTGGAGATGACGGAATTCGAATTCTTCAACTGGTGGCCTTTTGACCTGCTGATTGCGCTACTTGTCGCGAACATGGTCGTGGTGACCGTGCGGCGGATACGCTTCAACGCGGTTAACGCCGGCGTGTGGATGATCCACTCGGGCATCGTCGTACTGGCGCTGGGCAGCGTGTACTACTTCGGCACGAAGGTTGAGGGCGATACGCCGATCTTCCGCCGCCGCGCGGTGATCAGCGTGCCTGGCGGCGGCGGGCCGGTGTCCATGCTCGTCCGGCCGGGCAACCACGTCACGGCGGGCGAGGGAGAGAATGAGTACCACTTTGAAGTCACCCAGATCCAGCCCGAATACGTTCTCCAGACCGCCGGACATGAGGGCCAGAAGGCCTACTCCGTGCAGATCGGTGTCACGTCGCCCACCCAGAGGTTCATTCGCCAGGTGCTGGCCGGCTACCCTGAATTTACCGAGGACGTTATTCCCGGTCAGGGCAGAGCCATCAAGGCCCTGGGCAAGGCTCTGGTCGACGAGGACCTGGAGATTAGACTGGACTACGAGCCGCAGACCCATTTCTTCCTGATGGACACCGCCGCCCTGTACCTGCGGCCGCAGGGATCTGGCCTTTGGGCGGAGAGGCCTATCGAGGGGCTGCCTCATTACCACGATCGTTATGCGTCGCGCGAGGAGGTCTGGCCGGCAGGCAGTGCCAAGCCAAGGCCCGTCGACATCGAGGTGCCGCGGGTGGCCGATGAGCCTGACCCGCTGGCGGAATACGACGTACGCGTGACCGGGTACCTCCGCTATGCATTCGAGGAGTCGCGCTGGGTGCCCGGCGGCGAGCGTTTGAACCCGGCCTGTAGCCTGCACCTCGCCGCGGCCGGTGGCCCCTCGGCCAATTACCAGCTCCTGGCTTTCGATCCGGACAACAACACAGCCGAGGGCGGCCAGGTCGTCTTTCGCTGGGTGGAGAGCGAGGACGTAATTCAGGCGCTGACCAAAGCCCGGCAGCCGACGCTGTCCATCGAGGTCCCCGCCAAGGACGTGAGCCTGGAAGTGCCTGCCATCAGGCGTCCGGAAGGGGCGGAAGACGATTTTCAGCCGATCGCCGGTACCGACTACTCCTACAGTATTCGCAACGTGGTGGACAACCTGAGCTTCTCGTCGGGGCGGTTTGCGGGGCGGCAGATCTCCTTCGCCATTGTGGAGATCCGCGATGGCGAACGGCAGTTCACCCGCTGGGTGGCCAACCCCGCTGACGCCACTCAGGATCTGACAGAAGACACGCACCAGGCTATAGAGACAGACGAGGGCATCGTCATGTCGTACGAGCCGGGCGACACGGCCAGGATTACCATGGTGGCCGGGCCCGAGCCGGTGCAGCCGACCGTGCTCTACCGCACGGACAGCGGCGAAGTGGTTCGCCGTGACATTCACATCGGCGAGACACTGGAGTTGGTCGATGGCCTGGCGTTGACGTTGAGGCACCTCCACCTCGACGCGCGCCGGGAGCGCCGTCCGGCCATCGTGCCTGTGCGAGAGCGGGATCGTGATGCCCGCAAGCAGTTCAGCATGATCAAGGTGGAGATTGCCAGCGGGAACTGGTCCGTATCTCGGTGGCTACCTTACAACCACTTCGCCCTGCAGAGCGAAGAATACTTCATGCCCGGCAGGACCAGCTACAACCCCAGGACGGTGAGACTGCCGGACGGCCAGCGGGTCGAGCTGCTCTACTCGCGGGAACGCCGCGCGCTGCCCGCTCCCGTGGTGCTGGAGTCCTTCGAGCTGGAGACCTTTCAGGGGGGGCTGATAGGCATGAATCGCAACGTGCGCGACTACCTCAGCCAGTTACGGTTTGCCGATGCGTCAGGCGGCTGGACGGAACCGGTGCAGATGAGCTCCAACCGCCCGGCGGCCAACAACGGGTTCTGGTTCTTCCAGAACACCTGGGATCCACCAGGCCGTAATTCCGCAGGTATGAACTACACCGGTGCCGGCGTCGGTAACCGCAACGGGGTCTTCATCCAACTGCTCGGTTGCTGCATTGCCGTGTCGGGGATGATTTACGCTTTCTACGTCAAGCCGATCGTCAAACGGCGACGCCAGGATCGAAGAGCGTCACAGGCCGGGGCGACGCGGGATGAGGCCCCGTCCGGGGAGGCGGAGGCTGAGCGTGAGGTGGTCGGACAGGTTTGAGAGCCAAGCGATGAAACGTGCCCAAGATAGAATGCTCCGGAACGCTGTCTGCCACGCCCTGGCGGCATTGGCGTTCTGCGTGACGCCGGGCTACGCAGACGAGGACCCGCCAGCCGTGGCTTCCGACTTTGCCAGCCGGGTCGATCTCTCCCCGATGGCGGGTATTGCTGTGCAGGACACCGGACGGCTCAAGTCGTTCGAGACCTTTGCCCGGAAAGTTGTCCGGGACATCGCCGGCCCCCGGGGCGCTCCGGGGCAGGAGGCCTCGTTTACCTATCTCGACCTGATGTTCCGCCCCGAGGAGTACCGGGAGGCGAGCATCATCTACGTCAAGAAGAAACAGGTGCGGGCGGCGATCGCCCAGGCGCTCTACGAGGATGACAGCGTTCAGTCAGCCGTGCTGAAGCGATTCAAGGAGACGGGGCAGATCTCGGCTGCTTTGCTGATGCACCCTGCGGTTGTGAATCTGCTCGACAAGCTGGACCGTGACCTGATGCGGACCGCCAAGTCGGTCAACGAGATACGGTCTGCCATGCAGCTCGCCGACCCCCGGACGCTGTCGTTCATCCTGCGCGTGATCCCGTTGCCCGACGGAGAGCCGCGGGACGAGTGGCTGTCGGTCGATCAGCTTGGGCGGTCCAGCGGCGTGCCGCAGGATGCAGCCCACGCCGGTGTCTCGGCCGCGCCGATACCGGGACTGGAGCCTGAGCGGAACGACGCCCTGGTTGATGCCTGGCGGGATCTCGGGGGCGCGTGGCGGGCCCAGAGCGCGCCGGATGCGTCCGAGGCGCTGGCCCGGGTGGCGGGTTTGCTCCAGGGCGTCAATCCGGCACTGTATCCCGATGCCGGTCGACTCTCCTGGGAGAGCTGGTACTTCAGGTCACGAAACATGACCTGGATATGGGGCATCTATCTGCTGGCGCTTGTCCCGCTGTTGATGTCGGTGATCTACCGGTGGGACCGCGCTCGATTCATCGGCATGGGCCTGTTTGTGGTGGCCTTCGGATTCCATACCGCCGCGCTTTTACTGCGTTGGTACATCTCAGGGCGGTGGCCTAACAGCAATATGTTCGAGGCCGTCACTACCACCGCCTGGTTCTGCGGAGCGGGGTCTTTCGTGCTCGAGTACCTGGTACGCAAGACCGCCTTGCGAAACCTGTTCTTCCTGGGCTCCGCGGTAGCGTCGATGGCGGCACTGATGGCAGCGTACTACATGCCGGTGCAGTTGAATCCGCACATCGGCAACATGATGCCGGTTCTGCATGACGTATGGCTGTACATCCACACCAACGTCATCATCTACAGCTACGGTCTGATTGCCATGGCAGCGGTAAGCGCGTTGTTGTACCTCGGCTACCGCATGTTGGGCGGCAACTCGCGGGTGGCCAAGGCGGGTGGGGCGGGATCGCTCATAATGTCCGACAAGGGTGCCGGCTCGTTTCTCAAGGAAAAGTCCAAAGCCACCGCGGGTCAGGTTCTCGACGCCGCTACCATGGTCTCGATGGAGCTCTCCTTCATCCTGCTATGGACCGGGCTGGTCATGGGGGCGATCTGGGCCGACCATTCCTGGGGACGTCCCTGGGGCTGGGATCCCAAAGAGGTGTTCGCCCTCAATACCTTCATCATATTCTTGCTCCTGGTTCACGTGCGCTTCAAGGTCCGGGACAAGGGATTCTGGACGGCCATTCTGGCCGTTGTGGGCTGCTGTGTCATGCTTTTCAACTGGATTGTGGTAAATTTCGTAATCACAGGTCTGCACAGCTACGCCTGACAATACGATCTACTCCGAGGTTGTCGGCCACCGCCAGGTACGCGGTCCGGTCGGTTCGGACAGTCATTCTTTGCTCTCGCCGCCGTGCAACGGTTATACTCGCCGGCTGTCAGCCGAGGTACTGGTCGGGGCTCACCCAGCACGTCAGGCCGGGCGCCGCTTCCCCGCGGCGGGCGTGTCTGATGTCGCCACCGGGCACTTCCAGGTGCGGCCATCCGTCGCGTCGCGCGCTCCAGGACACGAGCTGACAGTCTGGAGTGGAGAATGAAAGACTCCCGCAGGACCAAGGCCGAACTGATCAATGAACTTGATACCCTCCGAGGGCGCGTGGCGAAACTGGAAGCGGTCGCCTCGCAGACGGATGAAGGTCCGGATCGGGCTGCCAAACAGGGGCACGCCCTGCAACGCTTGCGCCTGCTGTCGCACGCCCTCGAGCAGACCAGCGAGGGAGTCGCCGTAACCGACCTCGATGGCAAGCTGCTGTTCGTGAACAACGCGTTCGCGCAAATGCATGGCTACGAGCCGGCTGAGTTGATTGGCAGGCCATTGACCATCTTCCACACACCGGACCAATTGCCCGCCGTGGAGGAGGCCAACCGGCAACTGCGAACCACGGGGAGTTTCGCCGGAGAGGTATGGCACGCTCGGCGCGATGGCGTTCCCTTTCTGACTCAAATGCAGAACTCCCTCCTGCGGGACGAGGACGGCACACCGGTGGGCATGATCGGGACCATGCGCGACATCTCCGGCCACAGACGGACGGAGGAGGCGCTTCGCGAGAGCGAGAAGCGATACCGGACGCTCGCCGAGTCGGCGCAGGACTTCATCTACATCATCGATCGCAACGATCGGGTCGAGTACCTGAACACCGCCGCCGCCGCCATCTTTGGGGCGTCCCCGGAGGACCTGACCGGCAAGCGGCGCGGCGAACTGTTCGTTGGCGAGCAGTCGAGACGGCAGGCAGAGTTTCTGGCCCAGGTCTTCGCGACCGGAGAACCACTGGCCGACGTCTACAAGACCTCCTTCCCCGGTCGAGATGTGTGGCTGGCTACCCGCCTCACAGCGCTCCACGACGATGCTGGCGAGGTCCAGTCCGTGCTGGGAATCTCGCGGGACGTGACCGAACTCAAGCAGGCAGAGGTCGCTCTGCGTCAGAGTGAGCAGCGATTGCGCGAAGTGATCGATGCCGGCCCGAGTTGTATCTTCGTGAAGGACGAACAAGGCAGGTACCTGCTGGCCAATGACCGCATGGCGGCCGCCCACGGTACCACTCCGCAGGAGATGGTGGCCAAGACGGATTCTGACCTTGTGGGGCGAAGTTCGATCTCGCGTGAGGACGCCAAGCGCTTCCGTGAGGTGGATCGCAGGGTCCTCGATACCGCGGTGGGGCACGTCAGCGCCGATGAGTTCTTTGTCATGCCTGACGGTACGCACCGCTGGTTTCAGACCACCAAGCTGCCGCTACTGGACGAAGGAAGGCCCACCGCCGTGCTCGGCGTCTCGGTCGACATCACCGAGCGAAAACTGGCGGAACAGACTCTGGCCCGGGAGCACAAGTTCATCGCCGCCGTGCTGGACACGGTCATGGCTCTGGTTGTCGTACTTGATGACCAGGGACGCATCGTCCGTTTTAACAGGGCCTGCGAGAAGACTACCGGCTATACGGCGGAGGAAGTGGAAGGCAGAGCGGTGTGGGAAATGTTTCTCCTGCCGGAAGACGTGGATGCCGTGCGCCGTGTCTTCGAGCATCTGCGGGTGACTGGCTTCCCCAGCGAATACGAGAACTGCTGGGTCAGCAGGAACGGTGACCGTCACCTGATTGCCTGGTCCAACACTGTCCTGTTGAACGACCAGGGCGCGGTCGAGTTCGTTGTCGCTACCGGCATAGACGTGACCGCCCGCCAGCATGCTGAGCAGGCCTTGCGCTACGAGACCGAGTTCAAGCGACTGGTGACCTCGCTGTCGACCGAGTTCATCAACATGGAGGCAGACGCCCTCGATAGCGGTTACAACCGCGCGCTGGCCGCTCTTGGAGAGGCGGCAGACGTGGACCGCAGCTACGTGTTCCAGTTCTCGGAAGATGGCGCCACCATGAGCAATACGCATGAATGGTGTCGCGAGGGCATCAGGCCATGCTTCGCCGAATTGCAGGACGTCCCGGTCGAGAATCTGTCGTGGTTTACAGGCCACATGCGCCGTGCGGAGGTGTTTCATGTGCCTAAGGTGGAAGACCTGCCGCCGGAGGCCGCCAGCGAACGGGAGCTGTTCGAAGGAGAGGACATCAAATCGCTGGTCGTGGTCCCCATGATCTGCGGTCGCGCTCTGGTCGGCTTCGTCGGCTTCGATTCGGTGCGCGCCGAGAAGACCTGGCCGGACGAACTCGTGGCGGTACTCCGCATCGTTGGCAACATCTTCGCCAACGCCCTGACGCGCACCCGGGCGGACCGGACGCTGCGCCGGCGTGAAGAACTCTATCGCCTCTTGGCGGAGCACAGCGGCGATGTCATTACGCGGCATACTGTGGAGGGCACGTATCTGTACATCTCTCCCGCCTGCCGTAGCGTATTCGGCTTTGAGCCCAACGAACTGCTGGGACGCCAGGCCTTCGATTTCATTCATCCGGACGACGAGCCGCAGACGAGAAGAGTCTTGCGCGAGGTCGTCAGGCGGGGAGGCACGGCTACGCACGAGTATCGTCGGAGAACCAAGGACGGGTGTTTCATCTGGGTGGAGACAACGGTGCGGGTAATACCCGACGCCGAGACGGGAGAGGTCGCTGAGGTTATAGCCATCATCCGGGATGTGACCGACCGCAAGCAGGCGGAGGAAGCACTGCGAGACAGCGAAGCGCGTTTCCGCACGCTCTTCGAGGCCGGCTTCGAGGCGGTTGTGGTTCACGACCGGGGCGTGGTGTTGGATGCCAATCGTGCCTTCGAGGAACTGCTGGGCTACTCCCTGTCCGAGGCGGTGGGCATGTCGGTACTCGACTTCACGGCGCCGGTGTACCGGGACCTGGTCGCCGCTCAGATGGCTTCCGGAAATGAGGAACCCTACGAGGCGGCTGCCCTCACCAAGGACGGCAGGACCATCGAAGTGGAGGCGG
>JANQGB010000657.1 GCA_028277545.1 Phycisphaerae bacterium
GTGAAGCGACCACGTGCTTGGCCCACACGCCGGCGTGGATGAACTCCGGTTGGTGTCCCGTCACTACCACGCGGCTCTCGTCGCCCACGCCCGCGACCCGCCGCCGCACCTCACGCCGAACGTCGCGCAGGTCAAGATCCGCAATGGGAGCCCGCCAGTCCGCCACCGCCGCAGGTGTGGTCTCGACCGCCGCCCGCATCGCCGCCGGCGCTGGCGCAACTAACACAGCACCGTTCTCTGCCGGTGCCTGGAGGCTCCCGAAATCAACGTTGAGCGCGGTCGTGGACATGGCCGTTCCGGCGGGTCAGCCTGCGGCCCGGACGGGCTGTCCGTCCGGCGCGGTTCCGACGCAGCAACCTCGTTCCAGTTCCGCTTCGAACACACTGAGGTAGTGCTGGAAACGAGTACCTGGATTGTCGAGTTCGCCTCCAAACCGGCGGTTGGGATCGTTATAGATCAGTGGTACTGCAATCTCGCTGATCCGAAGATCGGCACGAGCCGCCTGGACCCACAGTTGCATGGGCATCGCGTAGCCCTGCTCGGTTATGCACAACTTACGGAGAGATTCCACGCGATAGGCCTTGAAGCCGCAGAACGCGTCCGTGATGTTCAGCCCCAGCCGCTGGTTCACCAATCGCGTGATGCGGGCGTTAATCTGCCGTCGGTCACTGGGGGCCACCCCGTCACCTTCGAAGGTACGAAGGTAGCGTGAACCGCTGAAAATGTCCGCCGCCCCCCCGGCGGCCAGCGCCCTAAACCTAGGTATGAACGAAGGTTCGTGCTGCCGATCGCAATCCATGGTGATCAGCCAGTCGTAGCCGCACTCGCTGGCGAACGAGAAGGCGCTGGTCAGGCTGGCCCCGTAGCCGCGATTGACCTCGTGGCTGATGGCGACGATGTCCTGCTCGGCGGCCAGCAGGGCGGCGGTGCGATCGGTCGAGCCGTCGTCCACCACCAGGACGTCCCCGACGTGCTGGCGAACCTGGCGAAGGACGTCGCCAACGTGACGCTCCTCGTTGTAAACCGGGATGCCCACCAGGCAGTTCGGTGTGGCCATCTGTGGTACCTCTGGTTGCCTATCTTGTGCATCAAGCCCAGGAAAAGTATCGTAGAAGTCGGTGCGGGCGAGGTCAACCGCCGTCGCCAGGCGCGAGATCGGCGGTGCCGGGGAAAGTCGTAGTGCGAAGCGGCCGGCATTTTCGTCAAACTTTTTGAACGTCCTCGCCCGATCCCTTGGAACAGCACAGGAGTGTTCAACAATGAAGCTAAATGCGACAATAGTCATGTGCGCCTGGGTTCTTGGCGCCGCGGGGGCCCTGCTGTGCGCCGGCTCGGGCTGTACGCTGGTCAAGCAGCATCAAGCCGGCCTGCGCGTGGAACAGGGCGAACAGCTCCTGGCGGAAGAGGATCTCGAGGCAGCTTTGGTCGAATTTGAGGCGGCGGCCGAGCTTCACCCGCAGATGGCGGTCGCCCACTCGCGCATGGGCGTGATCTATCAGCGGATGGGGGAATACGAACGGGCAATCGACTGCTTCGCCAATGCCATCCGCAACAACCCGTTCTCTTTCGGCGACACGCTGAGCCTGGCACGCCTCTACCATTTCACCAAACGGTTACACGACGCAGTCGAGGCCTACCTGCACGCCTGCGACCTTAAGCCCGACGATTTTGACGCCCAATTGAATCTCGGTGTTTGCTACCAGCAGTTGGGCGAAATACAGCCGGCCATCGAACGATTCGAGAACGCGATCGAGATAGACGCAGACCGGCCTCACGCATACGTCAACCTGGGCGTAGCCTACGACACGCAGGAGAAGTACTACGAAGCAATCCACGCATTCAAGGAAGCGCTGGAACGCGACAACCACCAGCCGCTGGTGCTGGTGAACCTGGCCCACACCTACATGAAACAGGATCGGCTGAAGATCGCCCGGGCCACCCTGGGCACCGCCATCGACCTGGACGACAAGCTGGCCCCCGCCCACGAGGCCATGGGGTATTGCCTCTTCCGCAGCCAGGACTACGACGAGGCGGAGGACGCCTACAACAACGCCCTGCTTAATGACTCGAAGCTACCCAACACTTTCGCGGGCTTGGGATCCATCTATGCCCTGCGCTTCGTGCAGGACAAGGACCGCGGCGAATACCTGAACCGAGCCCTGGAATACTGGCACCGCAGCCTGGAATTGGAGCCGAACCAGCCGCGAATCCGTAACCTGGTTGCCAAGTACAAGCCGCAATCGACCGACCCGGTCGACGTGCTGCTAACCGACCGACCCTGAGCGGCCAGTATCGGCACGCAATCGACCGTTCCCACGAAAGTGACCGCGAGTGGCATGCCTGCGCTGCTATCACTGGCGCAGTTGGCAGGGGCCGCTGTCCGGACCGGCCTGATGGGGAGCGTTCTATCCCGAGTTCTGGCCCGCAAAGCGGACCCTACCACTGCGCTGAAGTTACGGACGCAGTATCAGGGCCACCACCCACCCGATCACTGTCAGCGAACTGATCACAATCGCTGCCCGGATGGAGTTGCGGTCGTAGGCCTCATTGCGATAGTGAATCAATGCGTCGATGCCAATCTTGACCATCAACACGGCGCCGCACCAGCCAAGCACAACCGCGCACGGACCTGGGCCAGCGCCCATCCAGCCGCGTTCGATGCGACGCAGGTGCAAGAGACCCAGATCGTTTAGCAGCAACAGAGACGGTGGCACTAATGAGATCAATGCACAGACGATGGCCACGAACAGCATGAGCTTCCCCGACAGGATCCTGGTGCGAAACGTGGATTCGTCGTCGGGATCGAATTGGCGGCCGCACTCAGGGCAACGATGCTCGGTAAGCCCCATCAAACGGTATCCGCAACCCAGGCAGCGTCGGTCTTGTTCGGGAACGTCCACACTGCACCTCTACCCGTACCCGGGCAGCAGGGCAACCGTCAAGACTGCCAGGTCCCAACCACACTCGCCTTATCTCCCCGTGGCAATGCGCAGCCCTTGGGTACGGGCGCGGTCAGAAGAAGATGGGCCAACCCCAGGCCACTGCCCAGGCAACCGCAGTGGCCGAACTGACCACGATCGCCGCCCAATGGAAGACGCGGTCCTGGGGCTCGTGTCGGCGTTGCTTCAGGACGTCGGCGCAGGCTTTGATCATCACGATTGTGCCGCCACCGCCGCCGGCGAGGAGGGAACCGACCAGTACGACTACTGCGGACCCTAATGGCGTATTGCTAATCGAGAAGATGCCAGTATCGTCGAGCCAGGCCAGCGCGGGGCCGACCGCGGACGCCAGCCCGCAGGCAACTGACAACGCCAGGAAGAGCTTACCTGAGGCGAGTCTGGTGTGGAAAGTCGTCCGGTCACTCGGGTCGAACGGGCGGCCACACTCCGGGCAACGATGCTCGGTCAGCCCTTGCAGGCGGTATGCGCACCCGCGGCAGCGCTTGCCTGTTTCCGGTGGGTTCATAAGGTATCCCGGCGCCACAATTGAGCGGTCGGCAGATAGCCTCGTCCCGTATTCGCCGGAGGGCCACGCCGACGCGGATCGTGCCGGTCTGGGGTGCACTCTTCCTGCTGTCATCTTGCCTGGGCGGCCTCCTGCATGTCAACCGAGCGACCATCTGGCGGACGTCGCCGCCGGCCGTAACAAGATCGACTCTCTTGCCCCGGGCAGCTAAGATCGTGGCATGGCGGGCGTGATGATCTTCGATCTCGACGGAACCTTAACCGTTCCTGTGTTGGACTTCGACGGTATGCGCGCCGAGTTGGGCATCGAGAGCGGCCCGATACTGGAAGCCATGACTCAGATGGACGAGCGGGAACGGGCCCGAGCCGACGCGGTTTTGGCCCGGCACGAAGAGAAGGCTGCCCACGGCTCGGTACTTCAGGATGGCGCCGCCCGCACGCTGAACGAACTCCGCGAACTGGGCTTTCGCCTGGCTATTCTGACGCGAAATGCGCGGCGCTGGACCCGGGTAGTTCTGGACAAGCACAGCCTGAACGTAGACGCCATTCGGTGTCGCGAGGACGGCGCGATCAAGCCGTCGGCTCAGCCGATTATGGCCATTTGCGCCGAGCTGGAGTGCGACCCTACGGCTAGCTGGATGATAGGCGACCACCGTTTCGACATTGAATCGGGCAGCCAGGCCGGCTGCACAACCGCCCTGCTGGTCAACCACGGGCGCCCCCCCGCGTACGCTTCACTGGCCGACCACGTGATCCATCGCCTGCCAGATTTGCTCGCCCTGGTCGACAGGTGATCAACCGCCGGCACGTGAACCAGGGCGACGCCACATTCACTGGTTTGGCTCCCCACCGGCCCACCGGTATACTGCCGCTTCGATCGACGCGGACGATGGAGCGCCCTCGTCGCAGTTTGATAGTGGCGGCACACGACTACCATGCTGACCCTTCCGTTGGCCAACCTGCTGCATCACAAGCTGCGCAGCCTGCTGTGCGCGGCGGCGGTGGGCATCGGCGTGGCCATGATGGTCGTGCAGCTCGCCCTGTCACACGGCATGCTGGACGAAGTCGCAGACCGCATGCAGAGCGTCGATGCCGAACTGATCGTGCTGCCCAACAACGCCAACGTGATCTTCCAGGGCGGAGCCATATTCTCGGACAACTACCGCGAGATCATCGAGTCGACCCAAGTCGAAGGAGCCCCGGTGGCCAGCAACGCCATTCCCGTCTTTCTGGACACCGTGCGCCTGGGTGGCCAGCAGCAGCGCATGTTCGGCATCGATCCCCAGGACATGCGGGCCTTTCTGGGCAACCGCAAGCTTGACGCCGGTACGTTTTTCGAAGGCGGCGATGCCTTCAAGCGTCACACCGAGTCACTCCGCGGCCAGGGCAAACGCTACGACCCTGAGGCGGTTGACGAGGCAACTCTTGGGCAGGGCTGCGAGTTGATCATCGACCGCCGGCTGGCCCGGGCGGGCGGCTACGAGGTGGGCCAAGCCACGACGATCTACGGGTACGAGTTCCGCATCGTGGGCATCGTCGAGTCAGGCGTGGCCGGCCGGGTCTTCGCCCCCATTCACACCATGCGGCACATCCTCAACGGCGGCGTGCCCTGGTCGAGTATGTTCTTCGTGAAGCTGCGCGACCCGGCGGTGGCGGAAAGTGCCGCCGACGCCCTGGCGGCCAAGCTCAACGCCAAGGTGGAACTCAAGACCAGCTACGGGCAACTCCTGGCCGACAGCTTTCACCAGATCTACCTGTACATCAACATCGCCAGCGGAGTGGCGCTGGTGGTCTGTTTCCTGTTCGTCATGTTGACCATGTACACGTTGATTCTGCAGCGGACGCGAGAGATCGGTATCCTCAAGTCGCTGGGCGCTTCGCGACGGTTCCTGTTGGGTATCGCCGTAACCGAGTCCGTGCTGGTCTGCCTGGGGGGAACGGCCCTGGGGATCGTCCTCTCGTTTGTGGCCGGGTGGGGTATCGAGCGACTGATGCCGTTGTCTACCGTCCAGATCGAGGCCCGGTGGCTGGTGGCCGCGTTGCTGGTAGGACTGATCGGCGGCGCGATCAGCGCCCTGTACCCGGGCTACCGGGCCGCCCGGCTGGACCCTTGCGTGGCGTTGGCGTACGAGTGATGAGCGAACCGATCCTGACAGCCCGGGGCATCTGCAAAGACTACCGCGACGGCGACGACGTCTGCCGCGTTCTGCACGAAATGGACCTGACCGTGCAGCGTGGCGAGTTCGTGGCGGTCATGGGGCCGTCCGGCTGCGGCAAGACCACGCTGTTGAACGTCGTCGGCCTGCTCACGCCCGCCACCGAAGCCGCCCGGCTCGAATTGGACGACGTCAACTGCCTGCAGCTCTCCGACGCCAGACGCACCGCCCTGCGCCGCGACCGAATCGGCTTCGTGTTTCAGCGATTCAACCTGCTCAGCACCATTTCGGCCGCCGAGAATGTTCGGCTGGCCATGCAGCTCAAGCGCGTCAATCCCGACGGCCAGGTGAACACCGTCCTGGAGCGGGTTGGCCTGGGGAAGGTCGCCCACCGCAAGCCGGGGCACCTGTCCATCGGCGAGCAGCAGCGGGCGGCCATTGCCCGGGCGGTCGCCTGCCAGCCGGCCCTGCTGCTGGCCGACGAGCCCACTGGCAACCTGGACTCGGCCAATGCCGAGAGCGTGTTGAGGCTGTTTCGCGACCTCCACGACGAATACGGGCTGACCATCGTTATGATCACTCACAGCACCGAATGCGCGAAGGCTGCCGATCGAGTGCTGCACATGAGGGACGGGCGATTTGTGGATGATTAAGCCACACCGCTACGAGCCCCGTGGGGTCTGCGGGCGTATCGGACGACTTAGGCACGGGAGGCGGTTGGGTGAGCGCTGAACCCAGCGAACGGCTCACACTGAGACGGCTGCTGGCCGGACCACCAGCAGCAGCGGCGGCGGATGGACTGCGTCTGCGCCGCTGGTTCGCCGCCTTCGTGGGGTGGCTGGTGCTGCTGACAGTGGTGGCAGTCTGGTCTACCGGACACCTGGACGGTAGCCAGTCGGCCGCCAGGTCGGCTTGGCTGGTTGCGGTCGCCTTGTTCTACCTCTCTTTGTGCTGCATCTTCTTTCCCGCTCCGACAGTCTGGATCGTCATGCTCCTGGCATCCAACGAGGTTGCCTTGCTGGAGTCAGCCGGGGAGCGCGTGGTCGTCGTCGCCCTGCTGTGTGCGCTGGCCACGGGCGTGGCCAACCTCAACGAATACCACGTGATCACCTTCCTGTTGCGCTACGGGCGGATCGGGAAGGTGCGAGACACGAGGGTCTATCGCTGGGCAGCCAAGTGGTTCGCCGTCAGCCCCTTTGTAGTGGTGGCGCTGTTCGGTTTTCTGCCCCTACCCGTGGACGTGGTGCGCTGGCTGGCCATTCTGTATCGTTACAGCCGGTGGCGGTACTTTGCAGCCTACGTGTTGGGCAGGTTCCCACGATACGTGGTCTGGGCGCTGTCAGCCGTCTGGCTGGACCTAACCTGGTGGCAAATCCTGGTCTGCCAGGCGGCTCTGGTGCTCGCGGCCGGGGTGATGGTGGCCCACTCCGTATGGCGCCGCCGGCGCGGTGCTCGCGCTGCAACCGGGGGTATTGCCGACGCTGAGCGGATGACCTAGATTCGCGTGCCGCTACGGCGCCAGCAAGCGTGGCGCTGGAGACAAGCTGGCACACGCACCAGCGGTTTGGCTGCCGCCGTGTGCCGGCGCCCGTCATAGGCCACACGGTCAGATTGGAGACTCGTCGTGCTCAACCTGTTTCGCCGGTTCACGTGGTTGTTCGTGCTGTCGTTCGCCGCGCACGGCGTGCTGTACGCCCTGAACGCAGTCGCCGAACCGCCAACCGCCTCCGACGCCGGCGCCGACCGGGCCACGATCGAATCAATCCTCGAACGGCTGGAGAAGCGAGGCGATACAGTCAGCGACCTCAAATGCGCCGTCGAGTACAGCATCGAGGACGTGCTGGCGGACGACGAATTCACCAAGTTTGGCGAGATTCGGTACAAGAAGAGAGAGCCCAACCCGGTCTTCTTCATCCATTTCAACAAACTGCACCAGGCGGGTTTCGTCAGCCAACGCAAGGAATGGTGGATCTTCGACGGTCGGTACGTCTGGGAGATCAAGGAGGCGGCCAAGAACAAGATCCAGCACGAAGTGGTTAAACCCGGCGAGAAGATCGACCTGTTTGACATTGAGAAGTCACCGATTCCCATCCCCTTCGGCCAGAAGAAAGACCAGATCCTCAAGAACTTCAAAGTCGTGCTGGTTCACCCCACCGCAAGCGATCCGCCTGACACGGATCACCTGATCTGCCAGCCGAAGCCGGAGAGCAACCTGGCCAACGAGGTCGATCGCCTGGAGTTTTACGTCTCCCGCAAGCTGCACCTGCCGATCAAGATCATCTCGGTGGATCGCGGTGGCAACAAGATCAGCACCGCTGTTTTCCCCGACCTGTCGGAGAAATCGCTCAACAGCGGCCTGAAGGACTCCGCCTTCGACCACCCGCGCGAAGCCCGCAAGTGGAAGACAGTAACGGCGGAGCCCGGCGGTTAGTGTGGTGGCTGATTAAGACCACATCGTGACGAGCCGCGAACGTCAGGTCGCGCGGACCGTCACTTGACAACGAGCCGCGACCTTCAGATCGCGCGGACCGCCACTTGATAACGAGCCGCGAACTTCAGTTCGCGCGGACTGCCAAATGGCAAGAACGTCCCAACGTTGACCGAGTCGAATGACGCACTACGCTCGTGACACAACACCAGCAGGCAGTGAGAAGAATGTAGCCCCGGCATACTGCCGGTGAATATATGGCTCCGGCATCCTGTGGTGAGAGTGAAGCATAGGCCGCTTGCCGGCAAGAATGTGGCACCGGCATCTTGCCGGTGCAAGACAGCAGAGCAGCTCACCCCGACGCGGCTGGCACCAGTGACCAGGTGTAGCCTGACCTCGCCCGGTGAGCGTGGGGCATGTACGCACCGGCCGACGACGAGGATAGGCCGATGTCCAGGGCCGGATGACCGGCTCGCAAACTAACGGAGGTACTGCGGTGGCCATACGCAAGGCAAAGAGCAAGCGCGACGTTGAGAAAGACTATCCCGCCAAGCAGTTCACTGCCAAGCTACGTCGCTTGGCTGACTGCATTGAGCAGGGCAAGCGTTTCCGAATTCAGGTGGCGGGAGAGCGAGTCTCGATCCCCCCCACCGCAACTATCAACATCGAACACGAGCGCAGCTCGTCGGAAGAAGAGGTGGAATTCCAGGTCAAGTGGCCGCTCAGCGAGTAGCGCCGGGCGCTCGGCGCAGCTCCACTGCAAAGACGGTTCCCCCGGCAACCGGCCCAGGATAGCTTCGCTTGGCATGTCGTGGCGGCATCGCGACTGCCCGAAGCAGAATGTGCGACAACGGGAGGACGGGGACGACCCTGGCGGGCACCTGGCCTGCTGTCGCCAGACCGCCTCCAGTAACTTGCCAAGGCGGTGTGAGCTTGCATAATCGACGTGATGACAAACGACGAGTTCGTGCAAGAGGTCAATGCGTCTCGAACCGTCTTTCGCGGGGGCACTCTTCGCATCTGGGGGCAGTGGTTTGGCCGGCCCCACGACAACATGCACAGAATAACTAGCGCGGCTTCCACATCTGACCATGTCAGGCTGAGCTTTGACCAGGGCGAGACCTTGGCCATCTGGAAGCCGGCTGGCCTGGAGATCACGACTGCAACGTTCGCGGTGAAGCAGGCTGACCGGGTGCGGTGGGAGTGGTACTTCTACGGTCGGCCTCAAACACCAGAGAACCTGTACTACGAGGATTATGTGAAGCAGGGCGACCGAGTTGAGGCCACGACCAACGTCGATTGGCACACCCCCAACCTGCGTCCCGACCCGCAGATGGCCGCTGTGGAGCTAGTGTAGAGCTGCCCGCCGTCACCCCACGATGGCCGGCGCCGACCAGCCTGCCGCACACCGGCATCCCACAGGGTAGCGGATTGTACCGTCGATCTCGAAGATGGGGCCAGACGGCCCGGACTCCGCCCGAGTTCGTCTCCGATCCTCGTGCCGAGGTGGCCTCGGAGAGAGCGCCTGGCCTGCGGCAGCCCGAGCGGGATGATCGCTGACAGTCTTGGACAAGTTCTTACAGACTAACCGCAGGAATGCCGAGGGGAGCAGTTGACGTATATTACGTGCCGTAATATGCTCTATAAACTATGTCGGACGGTACGATAAGCTCGTCCCTGGAACTGGCCATCATGGGGCTGGTCTGGCAGCAGCCACGCAGCGGGTATGATCTGCTCAAGATCTTCTCCGAGACGGCTATGGGCGGTTTCAGCAGCAGCCCCGGCGCGATCTATCCAGCCCTGAAGCGGATGGAAGGGCATGGAAGCATCACGGGCCGGATCGAGAACCGCGACACGCTCCGCCCCCGGCAGGTCTACAGCCTCACTCCCGCGGGAACCGAGACGTTGAAGCAGCACCTCCGGCAACCGGTCAGCCGGAGCGACGTCATGCGGAACGAGGATGGCGTCTTGCTGCGATTCGTTTTCGCGGGTGAAATCCTGGGGCGCGACGAGGCCATCCGCACGCTCGATCAGTTCGTCCACGAGATTGAATCCTACCTGCCGGATCTCGAGGTCCAGTTGGCCGCTCAGCCGCAAACAGAGGGCCGGTATGGTGAGTGCGCCCTCCAGCACGGTATTGACATGTACCAGGCCCACGCCCGGTCGGCCCGGAAGATCATTGCGGAACTCAAGAAACGAACACCTGCGCGGCGCACAGCACGGGCGGCCGGCGGTACGCGCCGGCGCAGGGCTACCCGCGACGGAGAACGCAAGTCATGAGACGCGAAATGACAGCCATGAGCATGTTCGCTCTTACTGTAGCTGCCGGGTTCCATCCGTCGCCGGCAACTGCCGATGACCCGCAATCCTCACTGGCGCCGCTTCTTCGACGAGAGTTCGATCTGGGCGGAACACGGCTCCCGGGAACGCGATATTTCGACATGGAGACCACGTTCGTGAGCCACGGGCTGGACGGTAAGAGAGGCGATACAGAGACTTTCCGCGTGAAGCTCGACTGCGTCTCCAAGGGCGATGCCGCCGGCGTGGGCGATCGCTACACCTGTAAGCGCTTCGTCTACGTGAAGCCGGACGGCTCGCAGGTCAGCATACCGGCCCTTGAGGGCTGGACCTACACCTTCAGGCAGACGGAGACCGGGCTCGACGAGAAAGGCCAGGTCCTTGGCATCGACCATTCGCGGTTTGAGCATCTCGCCGACAGCGACGGAACCCCCCTGCCACCGGACAAGTCCTACCTCATCTACAACACTTTCATCGATTTCCACGCCTTTTGCGACGAGTTTGCCAGGCCGGTAGCGGAGGGCAACGGCATTCAGGACCTCCGCAGGATCGGCCAGAGGATCGTGCACGCCGCGGCGCACTCAACACCCCCGGTGAATCTGGGCAGCAACGTCAAGGAAGGCTCCTACTTCAAGAACGGGGAGATTACCCTGGGCTTGAAGGGGCTTAGCATTGTCGCAGACGCCGCTTGTGCGGTAGTGGAGTTCGACTCCGGTGCGTCCTCGTTCCAAATGATGATCGAGGTGATGCCCGGCATGGAAGTCAACACCGTCGGTGCGTCGCACTACTTCGGAGACATCTACGTGGACCTGGAGACACGGTGGCCGCTGAAAGTGGACATGCGTGAACTGGTCATCTCGGAGACAAAGATCCCGATACCCGGCAGCCCCAAGCCCATGACAACAACCACGATCCACGAACGCCGCTCCCTGATCCGGGCGGTGACGAAGGAGGCGCACGAGAGAGACTGACGCGCGACGTCGTGTCCGTGTCGTTCAGGAGGCGCCTTACTGGTTTCTGCCGCCGCCGTACCGGGTGGAATGGCATGCTCTCTTGTATGGCCAGTGTGGCTGGCCGCGGCGCGTCGGGCCCCTATCACCTGACGTAGCCTGCGCGGCGCCAGCACCGGCCTGCCGGCCGCTAGTGAATAATGCCGGTCAAGGCAGCCACGCCGATTGGGATCAGGATCCATCCCAGGAGCGTGTAGATTCGCATCAGAGCTCTTCCAACAACGAACTCTCTCTTGGGAATCCAGACTTGTGCAGCGCTGAGATCCACGAACGGTATGAAGATGTCACAGCTATACCAGAAGCTGCTGTAACGCTCGTGTTTGTCGCTGGCGTTCCTCGGATCCATGCGCGATCTGCGAAAGACCGCCCAACCAGAGGCAATGATGCCGGCACTCCACAGAAAGGCGCGGTGTGGACTGCGTCCATGTCGCACAAGCAGTCCCAATAGCCAGTTCCACCAACGCTCCGGCCCTTGCAGCACCTTTCCTTCCCGCTTCTTCCACGCGACATACACGTCGTCCGCTTCTGCACCGTGCCCCTGGTCTTCATAGAACTTTTCAAGCTGTGCATAGACACCGGAGTTGAACGCTGAGCGGCCAAGCAGGTTCTCCAGGTCCTGCCAGCGCGCGATGCCGCCGTTGCTGCCGATGTACTTGTACTGCATGCCATCCAGCCTGATACAAGCACGGCAGTCCGGCCATGTTACCGCGTTCAACTGAAGCGCCCCCAGCGTGGCGTGTCGCAATTCCGCCGTCTGCCGGATCGTCAGGTCTTCGAACAACGCCCGGCCACCCACGCGCAGAGACTCAGCCTCCAGCACATCGCAGGTCAGGTCCTTGACATGCAGACTACGCGTGATCCTCGCGCGGGCGAGGTCAAGAGTGCTTAAGCCTGTCCTGCTGGCGCTACCGCGCTCCGTACCGTCTTCCACCTGGCCGACAAGGCGATCGGTCTTGTCCCTGAGGCCGTTGCGATTCTCCGAGTTATCCGGCGCGGTCCGGTCCAGAGAGATCGTCAACTCTGCGCACTCGCCATCGGCGATACTCACCGTGTTCCCGCTGGTGCATACGACCTGATCTATAGATGTAACACCCCGAACCTCCATCTCATCGCAGAGAACATCTCCCCCCAGGGTCGCTTGATCGAGAACGAAGTCTCCGATTATCACAGCGGATCCGAATGAGACCGTAGTCCGGAATTCCGCTCCCGCGAAGTTTGCGGGGCCCAGCACGTTGAGCTCAGCAAAAGACGTCGCGTCGGTGGCCGAGCGAAACTTCGCCCCTGCTGCACTGATCGTTCCGCTCAGGCTCGAGCCGATATTGGCGTAGCCAAAATCCACCTGACCGTCAAAAGTTGCATCATCGAAGTAGGCCGCCCGCCCCACGCGCATCGAGTTGAAGTTCGCCGGAATAAACTTGCTCTTGAATACGCAATCTGCCGCGTTGAAGTCGCGCCGGACATCAACTGATCGGAAGTCCGCTCGACCAGCGAACTTGGCGCCACGCATCAGCAACGACCCAGCGACAGAAGCCTCATCGAAGCGCGCACATTCTTCGCCCCCGTGCCCAAATTCCGCATCGTCCAACACCAGGTCCCCCTCGATCGTCGCCTTGCGGAAGTTCACCGCGCCACCAAACTTGGCGCTCCCGAGAAACACCTGTTGCACGCTGAATGACTGGAAGTCCACACCAGCCTGGAAATCCACACGGGCCTTGCTGTAGTCGTCGGCCCCGACGAGACTCTGCTCGACAACCGCGCAGATTGCTGTCAGCCGCCTGCCGAATGTCGCCTCTCGCAGGTAGAATGTTCCCCCCACTCTTGCGAAGTCGAAGCTCACGCTCTCCGCAGGCGCCCCCTCCGCGCCATCCGTAACGAACGCCACTCTGTCGGCATTCAGGTCAAGGGCAACCTTCAGATGCGTGAACGACGCAGCGCCCTCGAATTGCGCGCGCTCGATAGACAGGTTACGATGGGCGTGTACACCCTCGAAGCGCACGCGCTCCTTGAAGTGTGTCCTGTCGAGATACAGATCGCGGTAGAAGGTACTCCCGGAGAAGTCGACGCCTGCTTCAAAGATGCACTCCGTCAGTCGGACTTCGCGCGTCACCTCCACAGCGGTTAGATCAAGGGGCTCTCTGAACACGGCATACTGGACGTGAATGTGCGGTCGCGGCAACTGCAGGTCAACCATAGTGCCGGACAACAGGTCTTCAATAAATGTCGTATCGAGTACTCGGGCTTCCGTGTCAGCAGAAAAATGACGCAGGTTCGCTACCTTGCCAAGGCGGATCTGTTTCAGCACCCATTCTTCCGCATGCGTCTCTGGTTGGGCTGCTTGCGCTAGTGCGCATGAAGACCAAAGCGAACCGACCATGAGTGAGCGGCACCGACCCATTGTTGCTACTCCACATCTCACTGATGTCCGGCGGGGCCATCAGTCCAGGTGTCGATATGTACGGCAGTCGAGCCAGCCGATGGCTTCGCAGCTACGCGGACGGTGAGGTTTCATTGTCGCTCGGACGGCGGCCGCACTCGATGGGCACAAATGGTGTATCGCCAAAACCGCCCGGCAGGTGAATCACTGGATTCTGGCGAGCCTCGCTGATGTCCGTGACGTTGGTCGTCACGTACGACGCCAGTTCACCGAAGGTAATGCATCCATCTTCGTCCTCATCCGCGAGCTTTTTCCCCAGGCCGTTCAGGAGAACGTGCGTAAGAATCCCGTGTCCGAGCTCCGGCATTTCGATAGCATCCTGCAGAGGTCCGGCAGCAGAGAACAAAGCCGTTCTCTCCGACAGGTCACTCTTCGCGGCGGTCATCGCTGACGGGGGAGAATTTCCGCGGCTTCGTATTCTCGGAGGACCGAGAGGTAACGCCGGGACGCGCCACCCCCCGCTGTCGCACGCGTCGAAGAACACTACGCATCTGCCTGCCGGAGACGCACCCAGGTACGTCAGAATTTCCTCTTTAGCTATCGCCGTGAAGGAGAGATTGTGTTTCTCCGCATCAGCCGTCATCAGGTAGGGGATCTTGTCTGCATCGGGTTTATGCGTTTGCCGTTCACGGAGCATGTGCCCCGCAAAGAAGAAGAGAATTACGTCACCGCCCATGATGTACTCGGTGTTTGTCAGATCCTGAAGTACCCTGCCAATCGCCCGCGAAGTGGCTGCCGCCCCAAGCAGCTTTTTGCGTATCATGGGCGCGCCCGCATCCGCTACAGTCGGGAAGACGGACTCTGCCCAGTCGTAGAACGTCTGCGCGTCCTCCTCTGCCAGATTCACTTCGCCCCAGTCAGTCGCGTCTTGCCGCTCGGTGTCTATTCCTATTACCAGGAGGTGTACGCGGCCCGTTAGAGGCACGGGGCGCTTCAGTGTCGCCTCCGTGCGATGAACTTCAGACGCGTCGGTCCAGAGTCTCCGCAACTCAGCGTCGAGCGCTGCCGCCTGTACCAGCCCGACGACACCGACCGGGGGTAGAAGCACCTCCACGAGACGCTTCATGAAGCTGCTCCGGATCGTAATCTCGGCCTCAACGAGCGTGGAGTTAGGCAGGAATGGTCGCAGCCGGATAGAGCAGGTAGCAATCTGGCCGAGCGCCGGCCTGTCTGCCATGAAGTCAAGGTATATTCTGTGCGCCACCGGGTTCCGGCGGCATCGGACCTCCTGCTCGGTGCCATTTCGCCAGGTAATCTTCAGCCGGCGGCTGCCATCATGATCGCGCCCGCAATCCTCTATCGCCGTAATCGCGTCAGAACTCGTCGCCCACCAGTCAACGACTCTATCAGTGGCGTCCCACGTCGATGCGATCGATGCATTCACCACGTACGCCACACCGTAGATACTGGCATCATCAGTGGTGAGCGTAGGACTTATCCAGGTGTCTCCTTGTTCGAGTTGATAGACTGTGGGGCTTGGATGGAGGACCGCGGTTGAACAGGCCGGTAGAGTTAGCAACGTCAGGCTCAGCATGCATGCCCAACATCCAAGACGAATCGCAGCCATGACTCTTGCCCCTTGTTCCATCGGTCAACTGGAAGACACTAATACGCCGACTGGTCTTACCCGTAAGCGACGGCTGCCGGTCGTGGACGGACGTCGGGCAGAAGGCACCCGCCGCCGGCGGCAGTCACGGCGCACATCTCGTTCTGCGCTCTGTCGAGGCAACCAGACATCCACCGGCCTGCGCGAGTCAGTCATCGTCCGGGCCTGAGAATGGCGTACGTCCGGAGACTGCAAGCGCTCCGGCTACTGGGACACGATCGACCAGCTATGGGTCCAGACCCAATCTACAAGCGCGTCCATCACCACGCCTTGGCAGTTCAGGCTCTTATTTGCATCTGTCGCCCAACCAACCAGACTGCACAATTTCGAGATTTGCCATCCTCGATGCGAGAGAGACGAATCTGATGGTTCATTGTACTACACACGCCGAAGTCGCGGTCGCCGCTTTGTTCTCGATTATGCAAGTCAGGATCGTTGCTTGTCAACGCTAAGGTGGCTCTACCCATAGATTGCGCGGGCATCGGCCGGGTGCCCGAACGTCGGCGAATCCGTTCGCAGGCTACGGGGCCCGGCTTGGCTTCTGTCCACGCCGCCAACCCTGGTATTTCGCTTCGACCTGCCTGGCGTGGGTACCAGGCGCCCACATGCGAAGTGAGACCGTGGTCGCGACCTTGTCGGGTGCCTTCACTCGCCCGGGCCTTGTCGATGCACCGCGGTTGTTGGCCTCTGTAGCCACACGTGCCCCCAACTTGACACTAGATGTCAGCAGTTCCAGCGTGGCTTGATGTCCACGCTTGGCGGCAGTTTCATTACACCTGTATTCGAGGCCAACAATGAGCCCAGCGCTCACTGCAATAGCGGCAGACTTCGACACCGAGAACCGGTCGGTTCTGGAGGCCGTCTGGGGGCCGCGAGCCGTACAAGGCACAGGTCTCCCGCACCAGGCGCCCTGCGGGCTGCGGCTTAGCACAGGCCGGCAGGTCTATTCAGCAGCTCTTTAATACAGAGTCACTTGATTTCACTCCCCAGCGGTCCCTCGGTGAACGTGACACGCACCCGTCCACGGCCCCCATCGCCTGGGTCATTAGTTCCGGACGTCCGCACTACCGCGCGCAACGTGTCGCCGGCAGGCAGCGCCCGTTCCTCACGCTGGCCACTTCTAGGCCCACTTCAAGATGATGCCCGACACCCGTTACACGTGTAGCGTGCTCATATCGACATAGGCTCAGATTCCAAACGACCTACATCGGGTGGTCGTGCCGCCGTCTGTGGAAGGCACGACCAGGGAAGTTGGGTCAAGCAGTAACCGCCGGGCGGCAGCAACGAGTAAGGCGGCCACACCGCGCAAATCGCAGAGCGTGAGTCTGCGAGTAAGATACATACCGCAACGTCTCGACTCTACTGGAGCGAAGTGCAAGCAAGTCGCTTGAATAGATAGCCCGTTTTGAACAACTGACTGTCATCCCGGCTCCCGCGGGCTCGCGGCGAGCCGGCGGCCAGACCCTGCTGTTGGCCGCTCAGAGACGCTGGCTGCCAGCCCGGCAACGGATCAGACGGTGGAATGACGGCATCTCTTGACTCAGCAACTGATTTGCGCTATCCTTGGGCGCATGAAGGTCAAGAGCGGAGATACTCGTCGGCATCATCATCACCACGCCAGTTCCGTGGCCGGGTGATGGTCTAGCCGTCTCAAACCGCTAAGACAACCATCGACGCCGGCTTCGGTCGGCGTCGTTTCTTTTTGCCCCCCTCCTGAAACGAACTTCCGGCCGAAGCCCGAACGAAGGAGCTTCACATGCTCACGCGCTCGGCAGAGGATCCCTTGCGGCTGGCGCTGCCTAAAGGACGCATGCAGGAAGGAGTGCTCGCCCTGCTTGCCGATGCTGGCATTCGCCTGCGGCGCGGCCTGCGCGACTACCGTCCCATAGTTTCCCTGCCCGGTCTGGAAGCGAAAGTTCTCAAGCCTCAGAACATCCTGGAGATGCTCGATATCGGCTCGCGCGACGTCGGCTTCGCCGGTGCTGACTGGGTGGAGGAACTCGGAGTCGAGGTCGTAGAGTTGCTCGACACCGGCCTGGACCCGGTTCGCCTGGTGGCGGCGGCGCCCAGCGACCTACTCGTTGAGGGTCGGTTGCCGCCGCGCTCGCTGGTCATCGCATCGGAATACGAGAGGCTGACCCGGCGTTGGATCGAGTCCAGAGGCCTCACGGCACGTTTGGTGCGCTCTTACGGCGCAACCGAAGTATTCCCCCCCGAAGACGCTGATTGCATCGTCGATAACACGGCCACTGGTTCCACCCTGCGGGCAAACGGGCTGCAGGTTGTGGACGAAATCATGACGTCCTCTACGCGCCTCTACGCCCACCCCGGAACGCTTGAAGATTCCGCTCGGCGGGCCGGAGTAGAGCAACTTGTCACGCTGCTGCGATCCGTGCTTGACGCGCGGCGGCGCGTAATGTTGGAAGTAAACGTCTCGCCAGACAGACTCGAAGCGGTCATTCGCATTCTGCCGTGCATGAGAGAGCCAACCATTGCCCCCCTGCACGGTGACTCCGGCTACGCGGTCAAGGCCGCCGTGCCGCGCGAACGTCTCCCACGCGTGATCACCGAACTGAAGGAGAGCGGAGGTACGGACATAGTCGTGACGGCGCTGTCCCAGATTGTGCCATGAAACAGAGAAACGCTAACGCGAAAGAAGCCTGCTCCCTGGGCGAGGTTTCACTCCGCCCTGTTGCAGCGCTGGCTGGTGTGGCGCCCTATGCAATTCCTGAGCGGCCGGCGAGTATCGACCTTCGCCTGGACGGTAACGAAGGCGCCGTGTGCGATGCGGAACTGCTGGCCGTGATGGCAGGCCTGGGCCCAGGTCTTCTGCGCGAGTACCCGTCAAGTCGCGAGTTGGAAGAGAAGCTCGCCGAGCGATTCAGCCTGGAACCACAGCGTGTCCTGGTGACCGCCGGCGGAGACGACGCACTCGACCGGGCCTGCAGGGCGACGCTGGAGCCGGGGCGGGAATTCATCCTGCCAGTGCCGACGTTCGAGATGCTGGAGCGCTACGCGAGCCTGGCGGGAGCTGAGGTCCGCACCGTGCCGTGGCTTGACGGTCCCTACCCCACAGAGCGCGTGGCGACCACGGCCTCGCCGGCTACCGGTGCGATCGCCGTGATCACGCCGAACAACCCGACCGGAGCCGTTGCCACGGCGGCAGACCTGCAGCAACTGTCGACCGCTGCTCCGCGCGCCCTGCTCCTCGTGGATTTGGCCTACACTGAGTTCGCTGATGACGATCTGACGGGAACGGTACTCGATCTTCCGAACGCCATCGCCGTGCGCACGTTCTCCAAGGCCTGGGGGCTGGCGGGCCTGCGCGTGGGGTACGCGCTCGGATCGGCCGCGGTAATGGACTGGCTACGGGCGGCCGGCAGCCCATATCCGACGTCGGGCCTATCCCTGGCACTGGCCACCCGCGGACTGGAGTCCGGTGAACGTCGAATGCAAGCCTTCGTTGCCCGTGTACGAGCCGAACGAACTGAACTGACCACTCTTTTGGAGAGTTGGGGCAGCAGCGTGGTCCCGTCACAGGCGAACTTCGTGCTGGCTCGGTTCCAGGGCGCGCGGCGAGTCTGGGAAGGTCTGAGACAGTCTGGAATCGCCGTCCGGCGTTTTCCTTCGAACGGTGCCCTGAGCAACGCGCTGCGAATCACCTGCCCTGGCGAGATGGCAGCGTTCGACAGGCTATGCGCCGCGCTCGCAGATATTCACTTTGCAGCGCCGGCGTCCTTCCGAACATCAACAAACGGAGCATGACCGTAATGACAGCACGAAGAGCGGAAATACAACGGTCGACGACAGAGACCCGAATCAGTGCCGCGCTTGTTCTCGATGGCACCGGCGCGGGGACCATCCAGACCGGCATCGGCTTCCTGGACCATCTGCTCCAGGCGCTGGTGCGCCACGCAGGGTTCGATCTGGAGCTGACCTGTCGCGGCGATCTCCAGGTCGACGATCATCACAGTGCCGAGGATTGCGCCCTGGTGCTCGGCAGTGCCCTCGACCAGGCCCTGAACGCTCGGAGGGGCATCGCCCGCTTCGGCCACGCATACGCACCGCTGGACGACGCTCTGGCCCGCGCAGTCGTTGATCTCTCAGGTCGTCCCTTCACCGCCATCGACCTGGGCCTGCAACGCGAGCGGCTCGGCGACCTGGCCTGCGAGAATATCTCCCACGTGCTTCGATCCCTTGCAGTCGGTGCCCGCTGCAATCTGCACGTTGACGTAGTTCGCGGCGAGAACGACCACCACCGCGCCGAAGCAGCGTTCAAGGCGACGGCGTTGGCGCTCCGCCAGGCCGTTGCCCGGGTGGGCGGCGACGACATTCCGAGCACCAAGGGGGTGTTGTGATGGCGAAGCCGCAGATAGCCATCGTTCGGACCGGCACGGCCAATCTGGCCTCTGTGCGGGCGGCCTTCCGGCGCCTGGGGCTGGCCACTCGTTTGGCTGAGGCCGACAAGGTGATCCGCTCGGCAACT
>JANQGB010000691.1 GCA_028277545.1 Phycisphaerae bacterium
AGCTTGGGAAGGCGACCGCCACAGATGGCAAAATCGGGGCAGTACATTCCGCACAGGTCGCACCCGCTGCAGTTATCCGGGTTCACGACCTGGGGGTAGTGATACCCCTTGGCGTTGAACGCCGGCGACATCCCCAGAACGCCGGACGGGCAGAACTCAACACAGTAACCACAACCCTTGCATCGTTCAGGAGTGATAGAGACGTTTCCGCGGCGCCGTCGGGGCACCTTGGGTTTGGCCGCCTCCTCGTCGTTGGAACCGGGTGAATCGCTGGTCATGGGCAGGACCTCATTGAACGTATTCCGACATATCGGCAGTTGGCAAGCACATACCGCGCCGGAAATACGTCGAATCGGCGAGTATAGCGAAATCGGCCTTCAATTGCAGCAATTACCTCACGGTAGGCAGTGGGTCCCGCACCTGGAAGGCCCTTCAGGCGGAGAGTTGCCGGTTGGCAGACTCATACCCTGCCGGATCGGGCGGGTGCGGCTGGGGCGACTGGGAATTGTCCGCGGCCCACGCGCGATTGTACCCGCGGCACGAGTCCGGCCAGGGCATGGCCGGCGCTGACCACCGCTGGCGGTATCAGGCGATGCTGCCTAGTAGTGGTGTGGGCGTGAGGGGTTATACAGCCGATCCGCCGGGCGCTCTGAAGGCCGGGATCATGGAATCCTGGATCCAGTCCTCCATGACCCGCTCCAGGTTGGCCACATCGTTGATCATGACGGCCAGGCCGCGGCTCTTGCCGTGCCGATCCTTCACCAGGTCCCTGATGACGGTCACCACCTCGAACCCCACCGCTTCGAACATCCGGATGGGGCCGGGGTGGTCTTCGATCAGGTGCACCTGGAGCTTCTCCAGGCCCCGTTCCTCAGCCAGGGCAACCAACTCCCTGGCCAGCTTCGTTCCCAGGCCCAGACGCCTGTGAGTCGAGGCCACGGTAAGCCGCAGATGTCCGATATGCTGCATCCACCCGTGATGGGCGATATGGAGGCTGCCAGCCGCCACGATTCGGTCGCCGTCCCACGCGGTCATGGGGATGACGCTGTGGAGGTTAATCTCATCAGTCCATTTACGGATCAGGGCCCGGTCGGTCAGGTCATGCCGGCTGTAGGCCCGATCCTCCGCGGGGAGCCGCCGGAAATAGGAACAGAGGGCTTCGTAATCGCCCCGGTTCAGGAGGCGGACCACGACCTGCTGCCCGCCTTTCAGCGTGATGTTCTTCGGATAATCGTCAGTCGACATGCGACAACTCCTTTCTCACATGTGGACCGCGGGCCGCACGCGGCGTGGCGTTGCCCACTCCGTTCGGATCCGGGAGCGTCCCTGCGGACGAAGCTCAGGATCGGGTGGCCGTGCCCTGACGGCGACATGGGTCCAATTCGGCGGCTGCCGCTTGGCGCCGACGTATAGCGGCACTCGGGCCCGGTCCGCCATCGGAACCACCTAAAAGTTACCACAACAACAACAGGCGGACAAGCGACCGCCATGCCAGCGAGGGCCACCGGACCGTAAATACAGCAACAGTGCTATAATCAAAGCGTGATGGTTTATGGCTCGCGCTACTGCCTACAGGCCGGGCGCCGGCGGCACTGGGCGATGCCTGCGGAGGTCAGTCCACCGTCCAGGTGTCGGCGTCAGCGAACAGGGCTTCCAGGGTGCCCACCCCCC
>JANQGB010000726.1 GCA_028277545.1 Phycisphaerae bacterium
ACCCGGTGCCGGCCCGCGCGGGCGCTCGGCTGCAAGGCCAGCCGCTTGGTCCAAAGCAGGCGCGAGACCGCGGAATTGCGCAGATCAACCACCAGGTCCCAGCGGCGCCCGGCACAGGCGCGCCAGAGGTTGGCCCAATGCCGCGCGAACGACTTTTTCCGGAGGACATGCAGCTGTTCCAGGCCCGGGACATGGGCGAACAGGGGGGCCGGCAGGGGTCCGCAGGCGATGTTCAGCCGCGCCTCCGGATAGGTTTCCACCAGATGACCGAGAAGACCGGTGGACAGGACGGCGTCGCCCAGCCGGGTCGAGGTGATGAACAGGATCTGCATGGTGGGCGTCCGGTACGGGGGGCAGGGCGTCGGCGCTTACTCATCGCGTATCCCTTGTCCTTGTTCCCGGACAGTAGAAGCGCCGGGACGGCGCGTCTACGTGTGCCAGGCATGGCAGGTGTGCTTATGGGGTGAAAGTCCCCTGTGGGCCGGAGGCCCGGAACCCCTAGTCAATGGCAACTGCGCTCCCGCGAGGGAGGTGGAGACCTTCTGGAAGGGCTTCCTTCGGTCACTGGCCGATCGCGGTGTGCGCGGCGTCAAGTTGGTCATTGCCGACGATCACAAGGGTCTGCGCGCGGCTACAGGGAGAGTATTCAATGCCACGCTACACCCCTTCCCGGGACACAACCGGGACGAACCGTCCAAGACCATCGCGATCGCGGGCATACGGCAACTCGCTGCCGGCGTACGCGCCCGCTTCGCCTCCTGGCGCGGATCATCCACGCTATATTCCGTACGGGTCACCGCAATGGCCATATCTCGTCCTCCCCCGGAATCTGGGAGGATTGAATCACAGCCGGCCAAATAGGGGAAGCCCTGTCGGCCTCGCGAGTCAACGGGGAGGGCCGTTGGTATAAGAGCGGCACCGGTCTGCCGTTCGGAACAGACCGCTCCGAAAGTACCATTCGGAGGTTCGCCCACGGACGAGCCGCAAGGCAATGCGAGCCTCCGAATCCCAGTACTGGCAAAGCAGCGGAAAAAGACCGGGCACCCCGGAGGGACGGGGCCCCGGTCCTGTTCGTGGCGCTGACCGAGCGCCTATTCCGCCGCAGCCGGCCGGCTACCGTGCTTGTATTCCTCGATCACCGCCTCGACTTCCTTGCGTGGGATGGTTGACATCTCAAGCACATAAGCGAGGAAGAACATCATAACGACACCGATTGCCCAGAACAGGAGTTGCCAGGCCCAGATGGATGGAATGCCGAACATCCAGCCCTCGATCCCAGCGTCGGGTGCGCCGAAGATGTCGTTGCCGATCACCGCCCCCGGACCGATGCCCATGATCAGCCAGAACAGGACGAGCGCCCAGCCGACCGGCACCAGCGCCTTCTTGGCACCCGTCAAGCCGGCGTGGGATTGCAGGAAGTCATGAAAAGTCTGCCGATGAGCCCGTGCCCGTTCGTCCTGGGTCATGTACGACACGATCACGGTGACCAGGATGTTGATGGCGATGCCCCAGCCGGCCGAGTGGATGGTCAGCGGCCAACGGCCCCAGGGCAGCGCACCGCCGGCCAGGGTCAAGCCCATGTTCTCGGTGAAGATCACGGCCAGGAGTCCGCAGAACAGACCCAAGGTCACGCCCTAACGGGTCAGGAAGGGGAACCAGCAGACGGCGGCCAGGGATGGCACCATCTGCAGTCCGAACGCCACGGCGAGACCACCGAGCAGCACCAGCGCGTCGGACGAGTAGATCGACACGACCAGCGCCACCACCACCACGACCGCCACGGTCACCCGACCGAACAGTTTCTGCATCGTGTGGCTGGCGTTCGGACTGATGAAGCGCAGGAACAAATCACGGGTAATGATGCCCGATGCCGTCGACACATACGCCGTTCCCGTGGATTCCATTGCCGCAAAGGCACAGATGGCCAGCAGGCCGACCAGCCACGGCATGGAATCGGCGATCAGATTGAAGTAATGCGGCACGATCGAGTCCGGCTTGGCCGAGATTTCGACCGGCAACGGCATCTGACCACCATGCGCTGCCATGTATTCCTTGACCGCCGGCAGGGTCTCGGGGATGCCTAGGGCATTGACGGCGGGGTCGGCGCCCAGAAGGTGGGCCCCCAAACCCTGGATCGCGGTGAAAACGAACATGA
>JANQGB010000828.1 GCA_028277545.1 Phycisphaerae bacterium
TATGGGGCGGGTGACGCCGCGAGCCCGTTGATTCTGGCGGATACGCTTGAAGAGATCCTCGATGCGAAAGCTGTGCACGGCTGGTTCGGCACGGGCCCACATAGACCGGGCACCCTCGACCAGGTGAACCTCGTCGTAGGCGGAGCAAGCCAGGGCTTCGACAGCGGCCTCGCCGCACAGCTCGCCGCAATACCCGTAGCCGACCGCACGCCAATTGGGAGCAACCCGCTTGAACATGGTCAACTGGTGCAATACCACCGGATGAAGCAGCGCCGCCTCGGATGGAAGAACGCGGATCACCAGGCGCCGGTCACCCCAAAGGCGCAACGCTTCCATCAGCCAGACGTCGTCCAGCCATTCGGCGATCTCACCAGTAGGATCGGTGGTTTCGAGCAGAAGTTCGGTGGGTGGGGGCCCGTCCTCGGGGCCGTGCCCGCCTTCTCCCAGCGCGGTGACCGTCAGTCTATGAGGAGGGGCGGGACGTTTACGCGTGGCCGCTACCCTGTCACGTTGCTCATTCTGCATCCATGCGTCCATTCGGTCCGACTCCTTCAGACCCGCTGCCCTGTGCCGATGTCTGCCCTGTTATCGACCCGAGAGGTCCGGAAACTTGATGCATCTGGCCTGAGGTGCCCCAATCCGAGCAGGCAACAGCCGTAACTAATTGACCAATCAGAGGTTGAGGTAGAAACCCCATTGTGAGTTCTTGACGGAATGTCCGATATTGGGGTAGCATCTGGCTTGCTGTACGGCGCGGTATCAGCCCAGTCCTGCCCGACCGGAGTCGGTCTGTTGAACCAGGGATCGCCCCCGAAGCCCGAGGTGTCGGCCGACGCGCCCGGACCGTCCGCACCCGATACTCAGCCAAGGCCGCTGGACACTGTCTCGCCGCAGCTCACAGTGCGCGCGATCTTCACCGGGGTGATGTTGGGGGGCGTGTTTTCGATCTGCAACGTCTACCTCGGGCTGAAATTGGGCGTCGTAGTCAACATGTCGATTCTGGCGGCTCTGCTCGGATTCGGATTCTGGGCAACGGCCAGAGGCGTGTCGGGGCGTGGGATTCGTCCGTGGGGCATCCTCGAGAACAACATCAACCAGACCGCTTGCTCGGCCGGCGCTTCGGTGGCATCTGCGGGGCTGGTCCACGCGGTGCCGGCCTGGACCTTGATGACCGGCCAGACTCTCACCTGGCACCACTTGGCGCTGTGGACGTTCTCCGTCTGCCTGGTGGGGATAATGGTGGCCGTGGCCTTGCGGCGTCATCTGGTTGTGGAGGGGCAGTTACCTTTCCCGGTCGGCATTGCCAGCGCCGAGATGCTGCGCGAGATACACAGCCGCGGGCGAGAGGCCGTCAGACGCGTCGTGGTGTTTGCCAGCGGCGGGGTTGTTGCGGCGGGCGTATACCTGGCCAAGGTCTATCAACTTATAGTGCATTCCTGGGGGCTGGGTTTCTCGATCCGCGGCATCAAGGCCGAGTCGCTGACCTTCGCCGTCAATCCCGCCCTGCTGTGGGTGGGCGTCGGAGGGCTGATCGGATTTCGGGCCTGCCTTTCAGTCATGGTGGGGTGCGTGATTTCGCTGGGTATCCTGAGCCCGGCGCTGGTGCAGGACGGCACCATACAACTGACAGTACGTGAACCTCTGACAGCTCTCCCCGACGGCGTGGTGATTCCGGCGGCTCTGGCGGACCGCGTGGCTTACCTGCCCGGTCCCGACGGAGCCCTGCGATCCAAAGGCATCCTGAGCCCGGATGATGCCGCAGCGCTGCGCGGTGTGAGCACGGACCGTACGTACCTGTCCGCGGTGGACCGCCTGGTTACCGCGAGTCGCGATGTCGCCGGGCATGTCACGTACCGCGACCTGCAGGCCTGGCTGCTCTGGCCTGGTGTGGCACTGATGGTAGCCGCTTCCCTGACGTCGCTGGCGTTCTCCTGGCGGTCGATCGTGGCGACAGTCCCCGGAGTCCGGTCTCGCGAAGGCGACGCGGCGGTGCCGCTCGGGACCGTATCGCGTAGCTGGTTTGTGCTGGGCGTTACGCTGGCGCTGGTGTTGTCGGCCGTGCTGCAAGTGTCGCTGTTTGACGTTGTCATCTGGGCAGCAGCACTGGGCGTGCTGCTGGCCTTCGGGCTGGCGTTGGTAGCGGCCCGCGTGTCCGGCGAGACGGGCATGACGCCTGTGGGCTCGATGGGCAAGGTCAGCCAGTTGATCTTCGGGGTGGTGATGCCTCAGCAGCCGGTGCCCAACCTGATGGCCGCCAATGTTGCCGGCGGGGCGGCCAGCCAGTGCGCCGACCTCCTGCACGACCTCAAATGCGGCCACCTGTTGGGCGCGGCGCCCAGGTCGCAGGCGTTGGCCCAGTTGCTGGGTGCACTGGCAGGCTCTCTGGTCGGTTCGGCGGCCTACATGCTGCTCATCGATGATCCACAGACCCAGTTGGGCACCGCCGAGTGGCCGGCGGCCGGCGTGGCTGTCTGGAAGGCCGTGGCGGAGCTCTTTCAGAACGGCCTGGAGGCCATGCCGCCTCGAGCCGGCATGGCCATGATCGCCGGGGCCGTGGCCGGCGTTGTCCTGACCGTAGCGGAGAAGGTGCTGCCCAAGCGCCTGCGACCCTACGTGCTCAGCTCCGCCAGTATAGGGCTGGCGTTCGTCATCCCGGCTCACTACTCCATCTCTCTGTTCATCGGCGGGTCGGTCGCACTGGGCGCGACCATGGGGGCCCGCGTCTGGTCGAAACGCTACCTGATGGCTATCTGTGCGGGGATAATCGCGGGCGAGAGCCTTACCGGAGTTGGCCTCAGCTTGAAGGAAATCCTGGCCCAGAGTTGGCCGTGGGGATCGGCGGCGACTTAGCGACCGACTTTGGCGGGCGCTGCCGCCGTACCGCCAGCTCCACCTTGATTTGCTGGAAGATGGCCCGCGTAGCGGTGGAGCGGTTCAGCGTGTAGAAGTGGATGCCATCCACTCCCTGCTCGATCAGCGACTGGCACTGCTGGGTGGCGTGGTAAGTGCCTATGTGG
>JANQGB010000798.1 GCA_028277545.1 Phycisphaerae bacterium
GACCAGAAGAGGGCGAAGTCACCAATGTGGCGGTGCACCAGCAGCCCGTCCTCGCCGCACGCGCCGTCAGTGCCATCGCGTAGCCGAGCCAGCATGTCCGCGATCTGGTCCAGCGGCTTGCCGTCCGTAGCCTGCAAGGCGTACAGCCTGTCCACGTGGACAAAATCGACCAGCATCCGTGCCACGTACTCGGTCAACTCGGGGTCGCAGAGCCCAACCTCGGCGCAGAACGCGTTTTCAACCAAGCCCTGAAAAAGCCTGTGCAGCGGATGGTCTTCCCCAATCGGCTTCATGGACACACCCTCTATCTCGAGCACCAGCCCCAGACGGCGAGCAGCGTCACGACCCCGAGGCGCGATTGCCTGCACTTAGATGATATGATCCGAAAACCGGTGCGGGCAACTTGATCCCTTGCTCAGCGCGACCTCGTGTCCGGTAACCGGCCAAAGAAAAGAACCGCGTGCCTGAAACACGCGGTTCTTGGGTCTTTAGCGTCGATTCGCCTTGGCCGGCGTCCTATTCCCTGTCTTTCGATTTCCCGCCGGTCGACTGCTTGGATGCCTTCTTGGCCGGTTCGCGCTTGGTCTTACTCTTATCGGACTTTTTCGTGACATCCTTCTTGGCGGCCGGCGCCGTGCTGGGCGACTTACCCTTGGCAGCATGCTTCTCGTCGTAGGCCCGCTTCTGGGCCTCGGTGGGAATGCCGCCTAGACGGTCGCTCATCTGCTGCAGGAATTCCCGTATGCGGCCGTTGATCTTATCCAGCTCGGCCTCGGCCTCTTTTACCTTCTTCAGGTCACCGGCACGGCGAGCCTCGTCGATCTTCCGCTGGGCATCCTGCATCTCCACCCTGTGCGATCTACGGTGCTGCTCGGCGCGCTGCTTGAACTCACGACCAATCGAGCGAGCTGTGCCAGCCTGGGCCGCGTCGAGGCCGTAGTCCTTGATGAATTTCGCGACCGCCTCGTCGAAGACATCGCCCTTGGCGGCGACCTGCTGCTGCACTGGTCCATCGGAGACCAGCGGCGGAGTCTGGCTCTCATCGGGCCGCCGCGGTCTCGGCGGTTCGGGAGTCTCGATCTTGGGTTCCGGAAACAGCGGATTGTCCACCGCCTCCCCCTTCGCCAGTTGGCCAAGGTTGTCGTGAATCTGCTCGAACTGATTGTCCATTTCCCGGAGGTCCCACTCGTGCAGACGTTGCTGTTCCGGGCTCAGCATATTGCCCCATTCACGGTTGGCTTCCAGGATGGCCTCTTTCGCTTCGTCGATCAGCGGTTTGGCCAGTTTCCCGATCCGCTTGCGCTGCTCCACAGACAGGTTCTTACCCTGGAAGCGCGACCGGGTCAGGTCGCGTATCAAGGGATACATCTCGTCCTGGTGCTCGGAAAGGAAACGGTTTACCCGCTCGTGCATCATCTTCTGGGTGGCTTTGCGCTGAGCGTCGTTGAGATTGTACCGGCGGGAGATGTTGTCCGTGGCCTGGTTGATCATGTCGTCCACGGGGAAAAGGCTGCTTATATCGCCATCGTCGGTCTTGCCCTGCCCGGAGGCGCCGTTGGCCCCCGTGAGCACCACGACGCAAGCCAGCACAAAGCTCGCGAGTCTCGGCTTCATGTCGAATTACTCCTGTCCAGATGTCCCGAATTCCACCAGCATGCTACGGGCCATTATATCCGGCGGCAACTGTCTGGGTTGCGGTGGGCATACGGCGATACGGGCCTGGCAGGCGGGTGGAGCGATGTGGTCCGGGTGCTCGCCGCTCAAACTCGCTTCCCGGTGGAGAGGCAATCGGAACGTCCGGTGTCGACACGCCCGATCTGGCCAGCCGTCATGCCGCGTCCTGACGGGATCGGGCAGGAAACAGCGGGCGACGACAGAATCATACAGGCCGGAGTCGCCACACCGGGGATATCGACCTTCACGAGCCGAGGCGTCGCGTTCCGGTTTGGGACATTGAAGCCCGGCTTGCCACGCGGGCGGCGGATTTCGCCGAACGTTTT
>JANQGB010000852.1 GCA_028277545.1 Phycisphaerae bacterium
ATTGATCAGATACCGCTCTACACGGCAGGGGCAGGACATCCTGCAGACCATCGCCCGGATGAAGGTCAAGAAGGTGGCCCGGCGCCTGGCCGACGCCCACAAGATGGGCTTTGAGGCGGAGGATGCCGTATACGAGCAGATGGCCCAGCGCTGTAACCAGGTGGACCTGGGCGCCCGGCAGATCGACCACCTGCTGGATCGGGAGATGTTGCCCGAGTTGTCGCGCCAGTTGTTGCAGCAGATGGCCGGCGAAACGATGCCCACGAAACTGACCATGGGCGTCGATGCGGAAGGTGAGTTTACTTACACGTTCTCGGACTAGGCAGCGAGTGGCGCCGGTTACCGGACGGCGCGTTGACAACTGTGGCACCGGTTTGTCACCGGCGCAGTGGGCAATAGGGCAGGGGCTGGCCTGTCAGTTCCTGTAAGAGCTCTGCAGGTAGCCGACCGGCAGAGCGTCCCGGTGGGGGACCGTCTATGCCAACCGGTGCCTCACCCAGAGGCGGGAGGCGTTCGGACAGCGTGATGTCGGCCCGGGGCCGAAAGCGACACTGCCCGCGATGCCACCCGTGCGAGGAGCCAAGCAATGGCTTTGATGCGTGATCTTAGCGCAGCCCAGTTGGCCTTTCAGGTCAGCGGGGGCGAGGTCGATCAGTTCGAGGTGCTGCGTTATCGCGGCGGCGAAGGGCTTTGCCAGCTCTACCGGTTCGAGATCGAACTGGCCTCCGCCGCGGAGTCTGTGGCCTTCGACTCCATCGTCGGCAAGCCGGCCGTGCTGAGTATCAACACCGACTACGGCACGCGCTGGTTCCACGGCATCGTCTCCAAGTTTGAACTTACGGGCCAAACGACGGAGCAGAGCTACTACCGGGCGGAACTCGTCCCGGCACTGTGGCTGCTGACTCATCGGTACGGGTCGCGGATATTCCAGACCAAGACCACGGCGGAGATACTTGAATCCGTACTCACCAGCGGCGGCATCGCCAGCGATCAGTTCAGAATGTCATTGAACGCCTCTTACGAGCCACGCGAGTACTGCGTGCAGTACCGGGAGACGGACTACAACTTCATCTGCCGGCTCATGGAAGAGGATGGCATTCGCTGGTACTTCGAGCAGACCAGCGAGGGACACGTACTGGTCATCGAGGATGGCGGCGCGGACACGGTGACCCCGATCGAAGGCGAGCCGGCTCTCGAGTACCGCGATCCAACGGGTCTGCGCGTGGAGCAGGAGCACGTGTTCCGCTTCCGCCTGGGCCAATCCGTGCGCCCGGGGGCGGTGGTACTCACTGATTTCAGTTTCAAGAATCCCGCGCTCAACCTCGAAACTCAGAGCGATTGCGGGCGCGACACAGCGCTGGAGTTCTTCGATTACCCGGGCGAGTACAAGGAACAGGGCCCTGGTACAAGTCTGGCGACGCTCCGCGCCGAGGAGTTCGAGGCTGCCCGCACGGTGGGAGTGGGGCAGTGCAACAGTCCGCGCATGGCTCCGGGACGCAGTTTTGAGCTGCAGAGCCACCCGGCCGGCCTGGACGGCGAGTACACGCTGACGACGGTCATACACCAGGGCAGGCAGGCTACGACCCGGGCGTCAACCGGTGCCGACAGCCGGACGGGTGTCATAAGCGCTCGACTGCACCAATCGCTGTTGGCCGCCCGCTCCGATGAGAACACCTCCATTCGGGAGTTGGCTGAGGCGCTGCTCGAGATCCTGGAACGCCTGCAGATTGGTGACGCGACTGCCCACCGGTCGCTCACGCAGTGGCTGTATCACGCCGGGCAGGTCAGCAGAGATCTGGGCAGTGTGGCCGGGGCGTCAGGCGGTAATCCGGTAGACGCGCTCACCATTCCGAACCTGATGGAGGATCTGGTCGACTCGAGCATCATCGACCATGACGCGCCGGTCTACGAGTGTCGTTTCGAGTGTATACCGGCAGCTACGGCCTACCGTCCGCCCAGACTTACCCCATGGCCGCAGATGCGCGGCTCGCAGAGCGCCCGGATCGTAGGACCCGAGGGCGAGGAGATTCACACCGATGAGTACGGTCGCGTCAAAGTCCAGTTCAACTGGGACCGGGAAGGCAAGTTCGACGAAAACTCGTCCTGCTGGATCCGCGTGAATCAGGGCTTCGCCGGCGGGGCCTACGGCATGATGTTCCTGCCCCGCGTCGGGCAGGAAGTGATCGTCGATTTCCTGGAAGGCGACCCCGATCAGCCGATCATCACCGGGCGGGTTTACAACGCCGATCACATGCCGCCCTATGCGCTGCCCGACGAGAAGACCAAGAGCTGCATAAAAACGCGCAGCAGCAAGGAGGGCGGCGGCTCCAACGAAATCCGCTTCGAGGACCTCAAAGATTCCGAGCAGATGCTCCTTTACGGCAAGAAGGATTTACACATCCGCTTCGAGAATGACCGGGTGGAGAACATCGACAACGACCGCTCCCTGACGGTGGGCAACAACCGGCTTGAGGAGGTCAAGAAGAACTACTACCTCAAGGTCAAGGAGGAGAACTACAACGTCGAGGTGACCGGGGGCGACCACTCACTGAAGATCGGCGGAAAGCTCTCGGAAAAGGTCACCGGGACGGCATCGACGGACGTCGGGGGGGACGTGGTTCACAAGTTCGGCATGAACCACAAGCACGAAGTGAGCATGACCT
>JANQGB010000938.1 GCA_028277545.1 Phycisphaerae bacterium
GTGTACAACCCGCTGGAGACGCGCCTGCTGCGTGACGCCAGGCAGGCGGGGTGCGGGACGATCGACGGACTGAGCATGTTCGTCAACCAGGCCGCCGCCCAGTTCGAGTTATGGACGGAGCAGAAGGCGGACCGGGCGTTCATGAGGCAGACTGTCGCATCGCTGTTGCGGTGAAGGCACGTGGACGAGCGAGAACTGTACAACATCGTGCTGATTGGCTATCGCGGCTGCGGTAAGACGACTGTGGGCCACTTGATAGCTCAACGGCTGGGATGGCGATTCGTCGATACCGACCTCCTGATCGAGGAGCAGGCCGGCATGTCCATCGCCGAGTTGTTTGCCCGCCGCGGCGAGCCGGAATTCCGGCGCCTGGAGGTCGAAAAGGTTGCCGAGGTGACGCGAGGTGCCGGGCAGGTGCTCTCCGTGGGGGGCGGTGCGGTGCTGGACCCCGGCAACGTGGCACGATTGCGGGCGGCGGGAGCGGTCGTGTGGCTAAGAGCCCCGGAGGAGGTTCTCTGGCGGCGGATGGCTGAGGACGACCGCACCGCCCGGACTCGTCCCGATCTTACGGACCAGGGCGGGATCGAAGAGGTTCGAGCGGTGCTGTCACAGAGGGAGCCTGCCTATCGTTCGGCGGCTGACATTGAGGTTGACACCGACGGCCGCACGCCGGAAGAGGTGGCCGCGGTCGTGCTGAAGGGATTGCCTGACCGCCTGCAGCGGTGACGCCGTATGGCCGATGTTGCCAGGGATGAGTCGGCCGGCCGACTGCGGCCAGGTCTGTAATGGATTGCCCGTATGAGCAGGAAGAAGAAAGCCCGGCCAAACGCTGCCCTGCAGGTCTCGGCAGGAGACGTGCCGGCCTTGCGAACCGTCCTCATCATCGCGGCCGGCATCGTGGTGGTGGCCGCGGGGTTTGCAGTCTATTTCAACAGTCTCTCCGCGGCGTTCGTGCTGGACGACGTCAAGCGCATTGTCCACGAGGAACGCATCCGCTCGCTGACACCTGTCTGGCAGCATCTTACCCACCGCCGGCCGGTGGTGAGCTTCTCGCTGGCGGTCAACTACGCCTGGGGTGGGTTGGAGGTGGCGGGCTACCACGCCTTCAACCTCGGCGCGCACCTGCTGGCCGCCCTGTTCCTGATGGGCGTTGTTCGTCGCACGCTGCTGCGCGGAGGTCATCAGGCCAGCAGGGCGCTGGCCGCTGCGTTCGCCGTGGCGTTGCTCTGGGTCGTCCATCCACTGACCACGCAGAGCGTCACCTACGTCATCCAGCGCGGCGAGGCGCTGATGGCGTTGTTCCTGCTGATCACGCTCTATTGCGTCATTCGCGGCGCCGATTCGCCGCATGCCCGCCGCTGGTACGTCGCCGCGGTGCTGGCCTGCGCCCTGGGTATGGGCAGTAAGGCGGTCATGGTGGTGGCGCCGGTCGTGGTACTGCTCTACGACCGCACCTTCCTTACCTCGACCTTCAGCCATGCGCTTCGCCGTCGCTGGGGGCTGTATGCGGGGCTGGCCGCCACCTGGTTGATTCTGGCTGCCTGTGGCGTTGTCCGCGGCGTGTTCTTCCCGCCGGAAGACGCCCACGCCAGTGTTGGCTTCGGCTACGAGGGCGTGTCACCGCTGGACTACGCCCTGAGCCAGCCGGACGTCATACTCTACTACCTGCGGTTGGTGGTCTGGCCGGTAGGGCTCTGCCTGGACTATGGCTGGCCCGTGGCGGATAGCTTTGGCCGGATAGTCCCGCCGCTCGCGGCGGTGGCCGTGCTGCTGGCTTTGACGATCTGGGGGCTGTGGCGCCGCCACGGCCTGGGCTTTGCGGGGGCGGCCTTCTTCCTGATCCTGGCTCCGACGTCGAGCTTCATCCCCATCAAGGACCTGGCCTTCGAACACCGGATGTACCTGCCGCTGGCGGCGGTGATCGTGGTGGTCGTGTTCGGCGTGCGGTGGCTGCTGGCGGCACTGATCAAGAGCGCCACCGGGTCGCGGCGGGCCGTCAGCGTGGGCGCCTTGCTGGCGGCCGTCTGCCTGTTGGGCTATCGCACGGTGGATCGCAACAAGGCCTACGCCAGCGAGGTCACCATGTGGCAGGATGTGGCCGCCCGGCGCCCGAGCAGCCCGCGGGCCCACGTCGGCCTCGGCACCGCCCTGGCGTCAGAGGGCAGGCACCAGGAAGCGGTGGATTGCTATCGCCGGGCGCTGGCACTGGATGAGAAGAATCACCAGGCCCAGGCCAACCTGGGAACGGCCCTGGCCAAGCTGGAGCAGTACGACGAGGCCATCGCTGTGTATCGCCGACTGCTGGAGATTGAACCCACCAGCCACGCCGCCCAGTCCAATCTGGCCCGCACGCTGGCCCGGCTGGAGCGGTATGATGAAGCTCTCATTGAGTATCGCAAGGCTCTCGATCTGGAGCCGACGGCCGTGCTGCACCACAGCCTGGGGCTGACTCTCGAGCAGATGGGGCGCCGCGACGACGCAATCGCCCAGTTCCGCGAAGCGCTCAAGCTCGATCCAGGCATGAAAGCCGCCAACCGTAACCTGGCCATCGCCCTGGCTGCTGCCGGAAACGTCGGCGAAGCGCTGGCGGGATTGCGCCAGGCAGTGACACGCGATCCGCAGGATGGTCACGCCCGGGCCCAGCTTGGCGCCATGCTGCTGGACCAGGGGCGCCACGACGAGGCGATCAGCGAACTGCGCCAAGCGACCCGCCTGTTGCCCGACCTAGCCGACGCCCACTACAACCTGGGCCGGGCCCTGTCCATGGCCGGGCAGTCGGTGGCCGCTGCTGATGCCTACCGGGCTGCGTTGAAGATTCTGCCTATTCACGCCCTGGCCCGCACCAACCTGGCTGTGGAACTTTCCAAGCTGGGCGAACACGAGGAGGCCGTTAAGCAATTCGAAAGTGTTGTCCAATTCGATCGGGCCAACACCAACGCCTACTACAACATGGCCAACACGCTGGTAGTCATGGGGCGGACCGACCAGGCCGTCGTAGCGTTTCGCAAGACGCTGGAGATAGACCCCAAGTTCATCGAGGCCAATGTAAACCTGGGTAAGCTCCTGCAGTCGTCCGGCAAGGTGGACGAAGCCATCGAGCAGTACCGCCAGGCACTAAAGGTCGATCCCGACAAGTTCGAGGCCCACTACAACCTGGGCACCGCCCTGGCCGGCCAGGGTAAAGAGGATGAGGCCATCGAGGCCTTCCGCCAGGCTGTAGCCAGCCGGCCCAACAACCCCGCCGCCCGAAGCGCCCTCAAGCAGATGCTGGACCGCCAAGCCAGCCGGCGGGGACAGTAGGGCGGCGCCTGCCTACACGAGCGGTGACACGCCGGGACGTGCAGGTCGAGTTGGGTGGATCGTCAAGGGGTGTCACCCCCGCGGACGTAACAGCTATATGGCCAGATGACGGTTGCAGACCGCCATTCGCTCCTCCGACATCAAGAGGCGCAACGATTCCTTCGGTTATATCGGCAGGTACTCCAGGCGCCATCCAAGGCCATCCTACTACGAGAGCGCCCCAACTTCTGGCAGAGAAAAACGACCAAGCGTGTCTCAGATAATTAACTAAATCAGTTAATGTTGCGATAGACGTTATTTCCGCTAGGGTTTGTGGTAATGGAACCCGATATCGACAGTGCCGCTGTCAGGGCTGAAGTCCGTATTCGTCGACAACAGATGCAGGCCGGCCTGCTTCGCCGTCCCGAATCCGGCATCAACTGCCGGGCTGATTGTCTGACCGGTCTGTTTCAGATAGTATGCACCGGCTTTCTCCGAGCCGTAATTCATGCCGTACCACGCGAAATCGCCTTGCGCGAATTGCGGATTCGCCACGAGATTACCCCCACCGGCACCGAACACGACCTTGCCGTCAACGATCGGCGTATTGAGTTCGGCTTGCGTGTTGATGTCCTTTTGTGTTTCCTCATCAAAGTAGTGGCCTTGGCCGTTCTGGAAGAAGACATTGTTATTCAATGTCTGTGCCGAGGTCTTCTTACCCAGTTCGACGTAACCATACCCCTTATTGCCAGCGAGGATGTTGTTGACGATATCAGGGTGCGTTGACGCGTCGCCATCGGGCCCGGTCGTGGTCTCGGCCACGATCGCGTGTAACCCATTATCCACGATCGTGTTATTGAAGACCGTCGGATCCGCGCTTCCGAGGTTCTTGCCGTGCAGGCTAAGCGCGCTCGCTTTGCAGTAGAAAATGAGGTTGTTTGCGATCGTTCCCGTGAATAGAGCACGCACGAAGCCACCGGGGTTCGCCCCCTGCCCGGTGGTTTCCACGATCACGCCCGTAAACCTCTGCTGAATGACATTGTCGTCCACCCGCAGCAACACGCTCAATTCTCCCGTCGTGGGGCCGGTTATTTCAAGCCGAATACCGGTGCCAGCGCCGCTTGTCCCTACCGGCGAGCTGATCCAGTTGCCCAGGATGCGCACTTCCGGGTGGCGGCGGACTCCCGTTGGGAAGGCCAGGTTGTTTGGCGTCTTGAACCATATCCCGTCCCCGCCTGCAATCTTACAGTTCGAGACAATCATGACGCCGTCTTTTCCGTCGTGAACTGTGACCTTCGGCTCCAACAGGACGGCTACCGAGCCTCCCTCGATATTCAGGCCCGAAACCGTACAGCGGTCCGTCGCGCGAATAGTGGGAGACCCTGCCGCGCCCTGAACCACCACTGGATTGCTCTTGACTGCC
>JANQGB010000976.1 GCA_028277545.1 Phycisphaerae bacterium
AGCCGGCCGGCAACGAGATACATGTCCAGCGGTCTTACCACCTCCTGATCCCCAAGGAGGTCACACGCTCTCGTAAGGTGTACGATCACAGCGCCGGTAAACACCTCGAGGAGACGTACCAGTCCCTCGAGTATGATCGGCAACCGCTGGTGGAGGGTCAGGCCGTGGCCTCTGGAGACCTGATAGAGGTGAAGCTGGACGTCGACGCCCGCAACAACTTCGAGTACCTGATCTTCGAGGATCCCAAGCCCGCCGGCTGCGAACCGACGGAGTTGCACAGCGGATCACGCTGGGGAGGCGCATTCTGCACCAACGTGGAGCGACGGGACCGCATGACCGCCTTCTTCGCTACGTACCTGAGCCAGGGCGAGCACTGCCTCACCTACCGGCTGCGTTGCGAGACACCGGGAGAGTTCCGTGTCCTGCCCACCAAGGTCGAGGCGATGTACGCCCCGCTGGTCCGGGGCAACGGTCGCAGCCACGACATGGAAATCACCGGCCCACAGTAGCGGCGAGCCGACGGAGCGGCGTTCCCGGCGGCGATCGCCCAAAGCCACACTGTTACAATTATGCTTTAGCTGAATCACCTCAGAGGCACCTTGGATAAGCTCGGTTGACTAAATAGCTCATAGTCAGGCCCGCATGGGCGGGCTAGGGGCGCTGGGATAATACGCCGGAAAAAGGTGTGGTTTCTCTCCTGATTGGTCCGAAATAGACTTGCCTTCTGAACTTGGCCGGGCTATGAACGTATAGTCATGGACGAGCTTAGCGGACTATCGCCTGCGGGCGAAACCATAGAGCTTTTCCCCTCCGGAAAGCACCGGGTGTGTCTCTAACAGGATAACCCGGTGTTTTCTTGCGCGGTGCGTGCCGCAGCCCCGCAAATCCGTCACGGCGACATTCCCAGAGTGGTTGGATCACAGGCTCTCGACAAACAGCGACTTCTTTCGCATGGAGCGCATCCGGCTGCGAATGGCTTCCGCTACGTCCTCCGAGCGCTGGATGCCGACCACCAGGATGGAGCTGTCGGTAAGATCGGTGCTGAGTATCTCGACGGTTCCCAGCCCTAATATCCTGTCAAGAAAGGCTTTATGAACTCGGACGTCATCAACGCGTATGAGTTCGGTCTGGTCGATGGTCTGACTCAACAGTCCTCTATCTATGAAGAGGCGCTCGTCGCTCAGGCGATAGCGTTGGCCATACACACCCTTGATCACCTTGCCCCCTATCCAGAGGCCGGCCAGGGCGATCGGCACCGCGGCTATCCAGAAGGCTACGACTGCGCCCAAGCCATCCCCCGCCGACGCCAGCCAGGTCACCAGAATGATCACCGCTATGCTGCCGAGCAGCCACAGCAGGATTCGACCGGCAAAGTGCTTCCAACTGGTCCGACCGACCCACAGCAACTCTTCCTTGTGCCGCTGGTCGTCATGGCCTGCGGTCTTATCTGATTCATCTGTCGGTGGCGCGAATGCCGGCGGTGAGTCGTCTGACGCCGGCGGCTTGTCAGCTTGCCGCGGTGCTGGCCGGGCGGCGTCTGCTGATGGCTGGTCGCGGCCGTCGGTACTCTTGGGCTCTTCGCTCATGTCTGACTCCGGGAACGCCAGAGGGCTGGTCTTGGTAGACGGATCATAACCGCTGTGGGCTGCACGGACACCCTGATTTTTCCGCTTGACAAGTCGGGGACGCCTTCCTTGAATGAGCGCGCTCTGGGTGCAGGGTCTTGAACGCGGGGCAACGCTGAAGCCCTCTAAGCCAGAGCGACGGCCGGACGCAGTTGTCGGGCCGGTTCCAAGTCTGAATCGAACGGGACCAGCTTTCCGGGGTCGGCGATGAGTACCATGTGGTCACACGAACAGGCGGATGCGAGTCCGGGACTCGTGCTGGACACCTCCCATCCGGAGGTCGTTCCTGTGGTGTTTGCCCGTAGCCGGGAGCAAGCGAGTGGTTATCGCGTGCTGCTGGAGGCGGTCAACATTCCAGCCGTCGTTGGCGACGACGGCGTGGCGGGCGCTGTGCTCGACGGAGCGATTCCAGTGCTGGTACCCGAGTACCTCCACGACCTGGCCTCCGAAGTGATTGCCGAGGCCGAAAAGCCTGCCCGGGCGGACTTCGACGATGACTTTGATGACGAAGACGACGAGTTCGAAGACGATTTCGACGACGACGACGATGATGACGACTTCGACGACGACGACGATTTCGACGATGAACCGGGTTGAATGGGCCGGCTGACGGATTGGGGGGACTTGGTGAGTGCTTCTCTAGCTGGGGCTGGCATTTTGGCTCTGACTCGCCGATAATCCAGTGTGATGAGCGAAGAATATCAAGGACCGGAGCGGCGCCGAGCCGGCGAGCAGGATCGGCGTAACCGACGGCGGGCTACGGATCGGCGGAGCGGACTTGACCGCCGCCGCGGGCCGGGCCGGCGACGTGGTGACATCCGCCGGGCCGCCGAGGAGGGCGAGATCGCCGGCGACCTGCTCGAATTCGTCATGGCCATCGACGAGTACAAGCGAGTCAACAGCAGACCGTTCCCATCCTACTCCGAGATCTTCGAGATTGTAAACTACTTGGGTTATCGCAAGGTCGCCGAACAGGCGACTCACATCAACACACCGACTGAGGCAGCCCCGGACGACTCACCGTAACCCGGGCGGTCGGACGCGGGAGCGCGAACCCGATGGACAACGCTTACCAAGTGGCCGTGCTACTCAAGCTCCTGTTGCTGGTGGGGCCGATCGCGGTCTACTTCATTGTCCTGGGTTTGTTGAACAGCCAATCCGTTCCCCGGCTGGTGGATGCCCGGACGGACTTTCTCGTGTTGACGTTCGCGGTCTGCCCGGTGTTGCTGGCGCCCGCGCCGTCGTTATGGCAACAGGGTTACGGATGGGTGCTGGCCCCGGCGCTGGCTTTGGCGGCGCTGGTCATGCGTGCTCTGCTGCCGCGCCGGAACAGTGGTTGGGTGATATACAACCTGTCCGTTCATCGAGCCCGCGTACTGGTCGAGCGCTGTCTTCGAGATCTGGGTTGGCGCTTCGAGGCGGCGGACGGCGTGCTCAAGGTCACGCAGCCCGGGCTGGAAATACGGTTCTCTTCTCTGCCAGTGCTCCGCAACGTCACCTGTCACCTGGCCTTCGCAGATGATGCGTCCCGCGAGACTCTCGAGGCTCGGATTCGCGACCGACTGGAGACCGCGTTGTCCCGCCAGCAGCTTCTCCCCTCGCTGGCCGGCTCCTGCCTGATGGTTGTGGGCATCGGATTGATGATCCTGCCGCTGTGGATGATGTCACGGCACAGTGACGCCATCGCCGAGGTGGTTACCCGACTTCTCCTGTCCTGATTCGCCGGGGCTTCAGCAATGCCAGAGTTCGCAGCCGCCGCCGCCGAGGTCCATGACCGGCTGGTTGCCCTGCGCCACGAGTTCCACGCCCATCCTGAGACTGGCTTTGAGGAGAAGTGGACCGCGGCCAGGGTGCTCTCCGAGCTGCACACCATGCCCAACCTGAAGATACGCAGCGGCCTGGGCGGTACCGGTGTGATGGCGACGCTCAACGGCGGGAAGGCCGGCCCTTGCGTGGCGCTGCGGGCGGACATGGATGCCTTGCCGCTGCAGGAAGAGAACCCCGGGTTACCGTACGCCTCGACACAGCCCGGCAAGATGCACGCTTGCGGGCACGACGGACATATGACCTGCCTGCTGGGGGCGGCCTTGGTCCTGACGCGTCTCGCCGACGAGCTACCGGGAACGGTCAAGTTCATCTTCCAGCCCGCGGAGGAGGGTGGCGGCGGCGGGCGGGTGCTGGTCGAGGATGAGGGGGTCCTCGACAACCCGACGGTCGATGCGGCCTTTGCCCTTCACGGCTGGCCCGAGACACCGCGTGGCCAGGTAATCGCCGGTCAGGGACCGGTTCTGGCGGCCACGGCGCCGATTGATATAACCGTCTCGGGTAAAGGCGCTCACGCGGCGTATCCGCACACGGGCAGTGACGTTGTGCTGGCGGCGGCCCACATCGTGACCGCCCTGCAGGCGATTTCGTCACGCTGGGATCCGGTGGACCCGGTGGTGGTCTCGGTCTGCCGGGTAGATGCCGGCCAAACGTACAACGTGCTGCCGGAAGTGTGCTCGATGAAGGGTACCATCCGGGCCATGCGGCAGGGATCGCACGATTCCGTCGTTCAGCGAGTGCGGCGCGTGGTGGAGGCAACCGCGGCCGCTCACGGCTGCACCGCCACGGT
>JANQGB010001012.1 GCA_028277545.1 Phycisphaerae bacterium
CCTTTCCGGCAACAGTTGGGGACCGTCCGGATCGCCGCACGGCTACGATAACGACACACTGCAGGTCGATATAGGCGTGCGAGATGCCGACCCCGACGCCCCGGGGAACCAGCCGCTGACCTTCGTGCTCTCCTTTATGAACGGCTACGGCGGCACCAGTTCACAGGGCACTCCCGACGAAGCCAAGAACATCTTCAACATCGGCTCGACGAAAATGCAGACGTCGTCGGGGACCCAGATTCTGGAGATCGACGACCTCTCGGCCAACAGTGCCCACGGTCCGGCACTGGACGGGCGGACCATACCGCACATGGTTGCCCCGGGCTGCTCGGTCGACTCGACCTACTTGGGCAGTGGCTACGGTTTGCTTTGCGGCACCAGCATGGCTTCTCCGCACGTCAGCGGCGCGGTGGCGTTGTTCATCGAGTACTACCGCGACCTGCCAGAGACGATCGTTGATCCCAGCCCCGCCTTGATCAAGGCCGCCTTCCTGCCGGTGGCCAGAGACCTGGCCGGTCACCAGGATGCCGATGGCGGCCTCTTGGGGCATCCCTTCGACAGCAAGCAAGGCTGGGGGCGCATGGACGTGGTGGCGGTGGTCGAGCCCCAGCTTGCCGTGCGATACTTCGACGAGTCGGTCGTGCTCGACAATACCGGTGAAGAATGGTCCACCACCGTCTCCGCCCAGGACCCCGGCGCGGCGATGCGCATCATGCTGGTCTGGACCGACGCCCCGGGACACGGCCTGGGCGGCAGCACGCCGGCCTGGAACAACGACCTGGACCTGATCGTCGAGTCCGACACGCAGACCTACCGCGGCAACAACTTCGGCGCCAGCGGCTGGTCCGTGGCCGGCGGGGTCGCGGACGACCGCAACAACACCGAGGGCGTCTTCATCGGCCCGACCTCCCCCGGCGCCTACACCATCCGCGTGCTGGCCAGCGACATCAACTCCGACGCCATCCCCGGTATCGGTGACACCACCGACCAGGACTTCGCCCTGGTCTGTTACAACTGCGGGCCGGGCGGACCGCAGCCTCCGCTGGCATATAGCCAGAGCGTGAGCACGCCGGTCAACACGCCCGTGGCTGTTACTCTGGAGGCGTTTGACGACGGCTTGCCCGAGCCAGCCGGGCTGACCTACTCCGTCACCACGCTGCCGGCGGAAGGCACGCTGAGCGAGCCGGGCTACGGCGCAATTGACACTGTGCCCTACGAGCTGGCCGGTACGCAGGTCACCTACGATCCGGCCTGGGGCTACAACGGGCACGATTCCTTCCAGTTCCAGGCCAACGACGGCGGCGTGCCACCGGAAGGCGGCGACTCCAACATCGCGACGGTGACCGTAACGGTCGGCGGACCGGTGCTGGTCTACGCCTTTCCGCTGGACACCGACCCCGGCTGGTCCGCCGACGATGACTGGGCCTTCGGGCAGCCTACCGGCGGAGGCAGCCACAGTGGCGATCCGTTCAGCGGGTACACCGGGGATAACGTGTACGGCTACAACCTCGAGGGGGACTATCCCAACAATCTCTCGCCAGTCAGATACCTGACCACTACCGCGATCGATTGCTCGGACCTCACCGGTACGCGACTGCGCTTCAAACGGTGGCTGGGCGTGGAATCCGCCACCTGGGATCACGCCAACCTGCAGGTATCCACCGACGGCGCTAACTGGGACACGGTGTGGGAGCACAGCGGCGGCACGATCGATGAATCCTCCTGGTCGCAGCAGACCTACAACATATCCTCGTACGCGGACGGCGAGCCGACGGTCTACCTCAGGTGGGGCATGGGAACGACCGACGGTATTATCAGTTATCCCGGCTGGAACATCGACGACGTCGAGATATGGGGGCTGACACAGATGCGGGCCGCCGAGCTGGCGGCCGCCTATAGCTGCCGCAGCCACGGTGACGCTGGCGAGCACTGCATCGAGCTGGGCATCGGTGATACCTTCCGTGAGGCCGGCGACAACGTGGAGCCTCGGCTCGGGCCCCTCTCGGAGGTGCGCTTCGACGCCACGGGGCCGGTGGAGAGCTTCTCCGCGTCCGTAGCCTGCCAGCGGGACGCGGCCTACGCCGCTGCGGTTACGACCGTGGCCGATGGTACCAGCGCGATAGCCGTGCAGTTCGAGCCACCGTTGCCGGCGAACGATTGCTGCACGATCACCTTGACCGACGCCGTGAACGACAGCTATGCCGTAGCCACCCTGGAGGGCGGCGTAGATGCCAACCTGATCGTCAACTCGTTGGACTTCTCGGCCATCAAGGCCCGATTCGGCCAGGCCGTGAATGGTGGGAACTTCCGCTACGATCTCAACGGCGACGGTGTCATCAACTCCGTAGACAGCTCCGCCGTCAAGGCTCGCTTCGGCAACTATCTGGAGAGTTGTCCATAGCAACACCGGGCTAGCATCAGGGTGGCACCGGCTTCCTGCCGGCAATTATGTGGCACCGGCATCTTGCCGGTGCAGACGCCAACCGAGAGTCCATACTGCCAGGGAACGCCGGGCAAAGCGCCGCACGCCAACGGCTGAGGTCAGGTCCGTCCCAAGCGGGACTCTCGTGCTTTGAGCGCTAGGCCCGGCATTTATGCCGGTAAGCATGTGGCACCGGCATCTTGCCGGTGCAAACACATACCGAGAGTCCATACTGCCAGGGAACGCCGGGTAAAGCGCCGCACGCCAACGGCTGAGGTCAGGTTCGTCCCAAGCGGTACTCTCGTGCTTTGAGCGCTAGGCCCGGCATTTATGCTGGGTGTTAGACGTCCAACCGTAGCAAGTGAGCCCGCATCTAGCGGGCTTCTCGCGGTGTGGGTTTACCCGTCAACCAACTCAGCCTGCTCCAAACAACATGGTCAATTACGCTGCTGACGAGTCTGCATTGTCGGCGGTGCGTGCCACGACGAGACCCAGGTGGCTGAGACCGACAAGACGATCCGCAGGCTCTGACGCCAGTGCCTGAAGGCCGTCATCGAGAACCCCGGTGAACCGGGGTCGCCC
>JANQGB010001088.1 GCA_028277545.1 Phycisphaerae bacterium
AGTTGCCCTCGTCAGCTTCCAGGGGCAGGTCGAAACCGTGCGAGCGCATGAGCACCAGCACAACCGCACAGGCCGCTACAGCCAGACCGAAGGCCCAACGCCCGCCCGTGGCGCCGGTCGTCTCCGCCGGTGGATCTACATCAACAGGAGTCATACAGCCGGCTAATGTAACCGCCGCTGCCAATGCTGCAAAACCAGCCGGGGCGCCCCTCGGGATGCGCAACAGCCGCCAGACCTGTGTGGGATCGGGCGGCTGTTACCTGGAAGCTGTCGTTGATCTATCCGCGCTTATGGCGCATTGCCCCGGGTCACGCCTCCCAGGTCTGAAGCATGTGCATGTAGTTCGCCCGCTGGAATGCACTGGGGTCGGGGCACTTGGTGTAGCTCATGCTGCCGTGGGCCTGGCTAAGCGAATCGTACTCATGCTCTTCGAGCCACTCGCCCATCCCCTTGCGGATTGTCTCGAAGTGCGGGGGACCGTTTTCCAGTATGGCCGAGACCATCTGCACAGCATTGGCGCCGCACATAACGGCCTTGATGGCGTCGAGCGGAGTATGCACGCCGCCGCTGGCCGCCAGGGAGACGTTCACTCGTCCGGCAGTTATGGCCAGCCAGCGCAACCGCAAGGGCAGTTTGCTGGAGTCGGACACAGGCAGATGAGATACGACCTCCAGCTCCTCAGTGTCGACGTCGGGCTCGAAGAAGCGGTTGAACATGACCAGCCCGTCAGCCCCGGCCTCGGCGAAGCTGCTGGCTACATTGGCCAGCGAGGTGTAGAACGGAGACATCTTGACCGCCACCGGAATCTGCACCGCCTGCTTCACCGCCCCGATCATTTCGATGGCCCGCTTCTCGAGGGAGCAGCCGGTCTCGCCCGGGTCCGTGGCTACGTAGTACAGGTTCAGTTCCAGTGCGTCCGCCCCCGCCTGGGCCAACTTCTGAGCGTAATTCAGCCAACCGCCCTGCGTTGCCCCGTTCAGCGAGGCGAACACCGGAACGCCCACCGCTTCCTTGATTTTGCCGATCTGGTCCAGGTATTCATCGGGTCCCAGCTCGAACTTGTCAGGACTTGGGAAATAGGAGAGCGCCTCACCGAAGGACTCAGCGTGGGCATCAGTCGAGGCCGTCGTAGCCAGGCTCTCGGCGCGAAGCTGCTCTTCGAACAGCGAGCGCATCACAATCGCGGCGGCCCCGGCATCCTCCAGGCGACGCACCATGCCCAGATCGTCCGCCAGGGGAGACGCGCCGGCTACCAGCGGATGGGGTAGTTGGAACCCGAGATATTCGGTCGAAAGGTCCATCGGTGAAGCCTCCAGGTCGTCGGGCAAACGGTGCCCGCGATGGTGTCCTTGGTGTCCCAGGGAAACTGACGTTCTCTTCTAATCGCGGCTGTCTGTTTAACTCGGCACCTTCAGCTTGGCCATGTGCTCGTAAGTCGCAATGCGCCGGGCGGTGGCGTTCTGCGCCTCGGCCGCCAACCGGCGGAACCGATCCGGGTCAATCTTCTCCACCATACGGAATCGGGTCTCGTTGCTCATGTACTCCCGCACCGGGATCTTGCCTGCGGGTGCGTCGAGTACCAGCGGTGCCTCGCCCTCCGCCAGGCGCCGCGGGTCGTAGCGATACAACGGCCAGATACCGCTGTCCACCGCCCGCTTCTGCTGGTCCAGGCCGAACTGCAGGTCGTACCCGTGAGCGATGCAGTGGCTGTACGCGATGATCAGCGACGGTCCCGGATGGGCGTCCGCCTCTCGGAAGGCTCGTACGGTGTGGTTGTCCTTGGCTCCGAACGCGACGCTGGCCACGTACACATGACCGTAGCTCATGGCCATCAGGCCGAGATCCTTCTTGCCCACTCCCTTGCCGGCCGCGGCAAACTTGGCGGCCGCCCCCAGAGGCGTAGCCTTGGAGGCCTGTCCGCCGGTGTTGGAGTAGACTTCGGTGTCCATGACCAGAACGTTGATGTCGCGTTCCATGGAGAAAACGTGGTCCAGCCCGCCGTATCCGATGTCGTAGCCCCAGCCGTCGCCGCCCAGCGCCCAGACACTCTTCTTGACCAGGTAGTCCGCCAGCAAGTCCAGCCGCTTGGCTTCAGGCGTGTCGATACTCGACAGCTTCTGCCGCAGAGCAACGACGCGCTCGCGCTGGGCCTTGATGCCGGCCTCACTGGTCTGGCCCGCGTCCAGCAAATCGGTGACCAGGGTATCGCCGATCTGGGCGGCCAGGCCCTTGAGCAGGTCGGTGGCCTGTTGCTTGTGGGAATCGACTGCCAGCCGGAAGCCCAGGCTGAATTCCGCCGCATCCTCGAACAGCGAGTTCGACCAGGTCGGCCCGCGCCCATCCGCATTCACCGTGTAGGGAGTGGCCGGCAGGTTGCCGCCGTAGATGGACGAACAGCCGGTGGCGTTGCCGATCAGCGCCCGGTCGCCGAACAACTGTGACAGCAGTTTCACGTACTGCGTCTCGCCGCAGCCCGTGCAGGCCCCCGAGTACTCGAACAGCGGCTGGAAGAACTGCGATCCCTTGACGTCGATCCGCGTGATAGCGGTCCGATCAACCTCCGGGATGTCCAGGAAGAACGCGTAGTTGGCCCGCTCGCGATCCCGGACGGGGAGCTGCGGCACCATGTTGATCGCTTTGTGCTTCGGATTGGCCTTGTCCTTGGCCGGGCACACGTTCACGCACAGCTTGCAGCCGGTGCAGTCCTCCGGGGCAACCTGGATGGAGAATTTCTGGCCGGGGAAGTCCTTGGCCCTGTAGTCCGCAGACCGGAAGCTGGCCGGCGCCTTGTCCAATACGGCCGGGTCAAAGAACTTGGCCCGAATGGCGGCGTGCGGGCAGACCATGGCGCACTTGTTGCACTGGATGCACACCTTGGGATCCCAGATGGGCACATCCAGCGCCACGTTGCGCTTCTCCCACTGGCAGGTCGCCGTCGGCCAGGTGCCGTCCGGCGCGAAGGCGCTCACCGGCAGATCGTCGCCATTGCCTTCCATGAAGACGGCGGTGACCTTCTTGACGAAATCAGGCGCCTCGTCGGCCACGATCGGTGGCCGGCGCTTCTCCGCGGTGACCTGCCCGGGCACGGAAATCTCGTGCATGTGAGCAAGCGTCTCGTCGACCGCCTTCCAGTTGCGGTTGACCACTTCCTCACCCTTCTTGAGGTAGGTCTTCTTGATCGAATCCTTGATCTTGGCAATGGCCTCGTCCCGCGGCAGCACACCTGAAATGGCGAAGAAGCAGGTCTGCATGATGGTGTTGATGCGGGTGCCCATACCGGTCGCCTTGGCCACGTCGTGGGCGTTGATAGCGTAGAACTTCAGGCCCTTGTCAATGATCTGCCGCTGCACTTCCCTGGGCAACTGATCCCAGACCTCGTCTTTGCCGTACGGCGCGTTGAGCAGGAAGGTCGCTCCCGGAGCGGCGTACTTGAGCACGTCGAACTTCTCCAGGAAGACGAACAGGTGGCAGGCCACGAAGCCGGCGCGTTTGATCAGGTACGGCGAGCGAATCTCTCGCGGGCCGAAACGCAGGTGCGAGATGGTCATGGCCCCGGACTTCTTCGAGTCGTAGACGAAGTAGCCCTGGGCATAGTTTTCCGTCTCCTCGCCAATGATCTTGATCGAGTTCTTGTTCGCTCCCACGGTCCCGTCAGCACCCAGCCCCACGAAGACCGCCCGCACCACGTCGTCGGGTTCGGTGTCGAACTCGGGGTCCACTTCCAGCGACAGGTTGGTGACGTCGTCCTCGATCCCGACCGTGAACCGCGATTTGGGCTGGTCCTTGGCCAGTTCGTCAAAGACCGCCTTGACCATGGCGGGATCGAATTCCTTGCTGCTGAGCCCGTAGCGACCACCGATGATCCGCGGCGCCTGGCTTAGCGGGCTGGTGCCGGCCATCTGGGCTTCATGCACGGAGGTCATGACGTCCATGAAG
>JANQGB010001239.1 GCA_028277545.1 Phycisphaerae bacterium
CGATCGCTCAACATGACCCTGGCCACCTTGGTTACCTGCTGCCTGGCGCCGCCTCCGGCCAGCGCAGACACCGTGCCGTCCGAGATCACCATGCGCGGCGAGACGCGACCGGTGTGGCCCCTATCTGACCTCCGGGCAAGAGGTTATGACGTCGAACCTATTCCCCGGGAGGACAACGCGGCCTGGATCTACATCGAGGCCATCAACGCCTACGCCGAGAAACCGGACGACCTCCGGGACGAGTATGACTACGCCCTGGCCCACCGCTGGCCCGACAAGCCGCATGATGCCGGGCTGAAGGAGTGGATCACCTCGGCCGAGAACCGGCGGGCACTGGAACTAGCCCGCAAAGCCAGCAAGTTCGAGCGTTGCCAGTTCCCCTACTTCGGCGACCCTCGAGGCAGCATCATTCAGGTGCTGCTGCCCAGCCTGAGTCATTACCGTCATCTGGCCAAGATGCTGGCCGTTGACGGCAGGCGCCTCGAGGCCGCCGGCAAACACGCTCAGGCTTTCGAGAACTACCTTGTCATCTCCCGCATGGGACACCACGTCGCCCAGGGCATCACGTTGATCGAGCCCCTGGTCGGAATCGCCTGTTCGGCCCTGGCCGACGATGCCATGCGGAACCTGGCGCTGCGACATGACCTGCCCGAGGCCGATCTGGAGACGATGCTCCACAGCATCCAGGAGGTGGCGAACCTCCGACCTGACGTACGTCGCGGCGTCAGGATGGAGAAGAACTTCGGCCACGCCATCGTTGACGAGTTTACGAAGCACCCCGGCGGATTCTTCCGCAACCTCCGTGCACTGGGCGGTTCGTATGATTTCTCCCCCGCTGCAGGCTCAGCCGAAAGTGGCTGGGGCGCCCTGGAAGCCAGGATCGGGCAGCTCATGTTCCCCGACCAGAGCATCAAGCGGCACATGGATTACTACTACGACGAGCTGATTCGCCGGGCCGGGCTGCCCGCCCACGAGGCCAACTGGCAGGGCGGCTGGGACGAGCAATTGCTGCAGGCAGTGCCGCAATGGGACGTTATGGCCAGGATGCTGCTGCCGTCGCTCGGCCGGGCCAACGAAATGGCGGAGCGCCTGAGAACGCAGATGCAGATGACGCAGGTCGTCACTGCCCTGCGGCTGGCCGCGGCACGGCGAGACGGCAGGTTCCCGGAGAGGCTGGACCAGGTTACTGACCTGCTCGACGAACCGGAGACCGCCATTGATCCCTTCAGCGGAGAGCAGTTCGTCTATCGGCCCGACGCCAAGGGGTGGTTGATGTACAGCTTCAGCGACAACCTGACTGACGATGGGGGCGAAGAGGGTGACCGCCGCTGGAAGCCCGACTACGTCGTCCGCTATCCGCCGGAGGATCCGAAGCCGTTTGAGGACTAGTGCCGTGTGCGCGCCCGGTCATGGATGGCGGCGGGTGAGTCGCCTGAACCACGGGCACGCATAATCTGCCGATGATTACGCCATAACGCGATCGAATACAGGAACGAACGCCATGAAGCCGATCACACGTCTTACACTGTGTTGGATAGTCTTGCCCGCCATCGCAGCCCACGCCAACGATCAGCCGCCCCCGCCGGCAACATCAACCGACCAGGTCCTGGCCCTGGCAGCGGAGGACGCGCTGTGCGCCGCCTACTTCCGCGATCCTTCGGCCGTGCTGAACAACCCGGTGCTGGCCGTGATCGCGGAACAGTCGGACTTCGACCTGGCGTCCTTCGGCGAGGCATGGGCGGAGACCTTCAGCGGACCGAACATGATTGCGGTCCGTGCGACGGTATTACGACCGGATGGCATAGGCCTCAGCTTCGCGAGCCGCACCTCTCTTCCTCGCGAGGAGTTGTTCGAGCGCAT
>JANQGB010001310.1 GCA_028277545.1 Phycisphaerae bacterium
CTTTAGCTGCGGCGGTCTCTCATGGGAGCGCAGCTTGGAGGTGGGCACGAAGATGCCAAGTTGGCTACAGATTGGCCAGATTGGCCACTGCGTGCCCGAAGTCGAGTTGGCATCATGTATCCACCGCCACCGTCGGTCGAATGCCGTGGCGTTCCATCCGCTTGCGAAGCGTCGTTCGGCTGATGCCCAACATGCGTGCGGCCGGGCTGAGCTGTCCCCGGGTGCGCTCCAGGCAGATTCGGATGATCTCCCGCTCAATCATGGCGGTCGCGGTGTCGTGCAGCTTGCCGTTCAGTGCGGGTTGAGCCACCAGGGATTCCGCGACCGAGCGCAGGTGTTCACCAAGTGATTCGGCTGAAACCGGGACCGGGGTATCAGCATCCTCAGGACGCGGGGCCGCTCCCTTGCGGATATGGTCCGGCAGGAATTCCGGCCTCAGGATGGAGCCCCGCGCTACCACCAACGCCGCCTTGATCGCGTTCTCCAGCTCGCGCACGTTGCCTGGCCAGGCGTAGCGCAACAGAACGGGCAGCGTCTCAGGAGCGAAGGCCTGAATGTTCACGCCGAGGTCGTGCTTGTAACGATCGACGAAATGGTGTGCCAGAAGTACGACATCAACCTCCCGGTCGCGCAGCGGAGGCACGCTGATACCGGTCACTTTGAGCCTATAGAGCAGGTCTTGCCTGAAGCGGCGCTCCTGGACCAGGCGATCGAGCGATTGGTGGGTGGCGGCGATGATGCGCACGTCGCACTCGATGACCGCCGTGCCGCCCAGCCGCTGGACGGTGCTGTCCTGGAGCACTCGCAGCAACTTCGCCTGGGTCGAGAGCGGGATGTCGCCGATCTCGTCGAGAAACAGCGTCCCGCCATGGCACTGCTCGAACTTGCCAATTCGTCGAATGCTTGCGCCCGTGAAAGCCCCCTTCTCGTGGCCGAAGAGTTCGCTTTCCAGCAACGTCTCCGGTATCGCGGCGCAGTTCACGGCCAGGAATGGTTGGTCCTTGCGCGGGCTGTGATGGAGAATGGCCCTGGCCACCAACTCTTTGCCCGTACCACTTTCTCCTGTTATGAGAACGTTGACGTCGCGCGGTGCGATGAGGCCGATCAGCTTGTAGACTTCCTTCATGGCCGGCGACTGGCCGACGATCTGCTGTACCGTGGTATCTTCTCTGGGGTCGTCGTAAACAGCCGGAACGTGGATGTCCCGGCTGATGCGTAGTGCGGACTGGATGTGCTCCACTAGGGACTCGACCGCGATAGGACTGACGAGGTAGTCCAGCGCGCCGCGCTTGATCGCCTCAATTGCCTCTTCGCTGTCGCCGGGCTGGGCGTACAGCAGCACGCACACACGCGGCCACCTGTCCTTGAGCCTCTCGAAGGTCGTGTAATCGCAAAGCACAAGGTCGGGAACGCTGGCGGCGACGACGTCCTCGGCGTCCTCCAGTGATGCGGCCTGAACCAACTGGGCGTCGAGTTTCTCGCAGGCTTCCCGGACCTTCTGCCTGACGCCTTGGTCCTGCGTGATCAACAGGAGTCTGTTCGTCATCCGTGTCAGTCTCCCTATGGTCCCGGCCATAGTCTGAGGCCTGGCTTCCGCTGACCCCCGGTCATGGCAGGCGCCAGGCAGCGTCCTGGCCGCAAGGCATACAGGCTATCCGAGACATTAGCAGCGATAACGCCGCTCAGCCAGATCAGGCTGCCCGGCCGCCGCCGCGCGCCTGGACGCCGGTGCCGACCAGTGCGAGTTGACGCTCCGGTGGCGTACGACTACTCTTGGACTTGCTGTTTGGGAGTGCCCGCGGCTTTGCCCCAGCCGAGTCGCGGAAACCGTGCTCCATTAATGGTACCGCCGCTGTCAGGCAAGCCGGATGTAGGAACGTTCTTGAAATGCTGCGTTCGTCACTTTGTTGTTGCTCGGTCATCTCGCTGGTTCTGTTGTTTACTCTCCCCTCTTGTCGCCCGCCGGAGCCTCCTCCGCTGGTGGCCGAGAACCTCGGAACGGCTGATCGGCCGTTGCTGCCTGAGTTGAGCGTCTCGTCCGGACTGGACCCCGCCATCATGCAGGGGCGGGCCACGCCCGTCGAGGTGGGTGAGGCCGAGGTTGAGGAGGAGCCCGAACTGCCCGAACTGGTGCCCGGCGAAGAGGCGCCGCCAGAGGTGCGCGACGAGGTCGACGAGATTATCGAACTGGTGGCTGAGTCACTTGCCGACCAGGACTTCGAAGGCTTGGCGGAACTGGTCGTTCCGGACCAGCAGGATGCAACCAAGCGTATCCTGGCCGAACTGGGTGAACTGAGCCAGTCCATGAACGATCTGGTCCAGATTCTGCAGGAAAAGGCACCGGAGATGCTGCCCGCCCTGCAGGCGATGGGCGGCGGCATGGGCGGCGGAGGCATGCCGGGCGGTTTCGGAGGCCTGGGCAGCCTGGACCCCAACCAGGAGATCGACCCCGAGCAACTGCTCGAACTCATCGACGTGGTCAGCGTCACTGCGACGGACACCGACAAGGTGGAGGTCCAGATCAAGCTCAACCCAGCCGCCCTCGGCGACAACGTGGATGAGGCGACCGCAGCCCAATTGGCTGGAACGGTCCCGGTGCCGTTTCACGCTGTGGACGATGAGTGGTTCGTATACATTCCTGTGCCCCAGTTCTTCGCCGACGAGGAGTTGGTGGATGGAGTTGTGCGGCTGGGCAGCCTGGTGAATGAGCAGGTCGACGATGTGCTCACCCGCCTGGAGGACGAAAGCCTGCTGCCTGGCATGCTGATGGCGGAGGCGATGCGGATCGGGCAGGAGCTCCAGCCGGAAATCCTGGCCCTGGCTCCCAGGTTCGAGGCGCTGGTGGCAGAATTCATGGTCGAGGACGAGGGGCTCGAGGAAGAGGAAGCGGACGAGCTGGAGGGTGACGAGGACACAGGCGAAGCAGACGCCGATGAGGACGAGGACGAAGCGTCCGAAGATGAGCCCGAAGACGAACCAGAAGCACCCGAGCCTCCGCGCCGCGGCCGCGGCAGAGGAAGGGGGCGCCCCGGCGGCGTTTAGCTCGCGCCTGACCTGTTTTCACATCACGGGAAGCACCGGATGAGTGACGCACCGGTCGTCTCCCACAGCCTGGCTGAGGTGTACCTGTACCTTATGGTCACACCCTGTGCGGAATGCGGCACGGGCCGGCTGGAAGGCGCGGATGCCAGAAGCGCCCGCTGGGACGATCGGGTGGGCGTGGAAGTGGAGACGACCTGCACATCCTGTGGTCAGCGGGCCAGCTTACGCTTCGCTCTCGCGGAGAGCGAACTAGGCGCCGCCCAGCACAAGCGTCCCGACGCCGCCGCCAGAATCAACGCGACCGACGAGCCGTCGCACATCATCGACGTGGGCGGGTGGATCACCCTGTTCAGTGTGATCGCGGAGGCGGCCGCCAAGTCCGAGGACAGGGTCGAGACCCGCAAGCTGGGTTACGAAGCCGCCCAATGCCTGAACGAGGCACTGAAATTCTACGAGGAAGACAACGACCTGCCACCTGACACCGCCCTGTTCACCGAGCCGTCCCGGCGCAGGTTCCGCGAGCAACCCCAGGCGTTTGCCCGGTCCAGGCTGATCGATCTGCGTGCCAAGCTGCCCAGCATCGACGCCATGGAGAAGCGCCTGGCATCCGGCCAGGGCAGAAGGAAGCGATGGTGGCGCCCTTGGGGATGATAAGACACTCTTGGCCGCGGTCAGGCAGTCGAGCGTTGCGACCGCTGCCCCTGCTGGCCTGCCTGGCGTGTGGTGCCTTCGGTGCCGTTAGCGCTGGGCAGACCGCGATCCCGGAGGACTCCAACGACGCCGTGTCGGTTGGGGAGATCGAGGAGGCGCTCGAACGTTGCCGAGGCGAGTTACTGCCCCTGATCGGCGGGACCGAGCCCGTGGACTCGCTATACTTCGGCTGGTTCGATCGCCCCTATCGCCGGGCAACGCTGGCGTGCGCCGTAAAGGCGTTGGCGGTGCTGGAGTATGAGCTCCAACTTCGCCAGTTGGGTAACGGTGCCATCGACGATCGGCAACTCGTTCGTCTGCTGGCGTGGCTGCGGCAGGCTGCTCCATCCGCCTGCGTTCCTCCAAGTCGGGCCGCTGTTTTGCCGCACCGATTGGCTGTCACACCGGATTCCCTGCTGGCGCTGACGGCGCCGGCCGGCGCCGCGGCTCCGCCGCCCGTCAGGTTCGGCTTCATGGACCGGGCCACCGCAACTCGCCATGATGACTGGGCGGGCGACTTCGACCTGCTGGCCTGTCTGGGCGTGCGTGTGATCGGAGCCCCAGCCGTGGCCGGCGCGAAGCCATCGACCAGCCAGGCTTTGTTTCGGCACGGACACGCCCTTGGGATCGCGGTTGTCGGCGATCCAGGAGAATGGAACGGACCTCCACCGTCTGACCCTCTGCCGGCAGGCGACGCCCCACCCTGGTTCAGTCCGCTGGCGATCGCCGCTCACACGTTGGCCGAACTGATCGAGTCGACCGGCAAACAGCGGCCCGGGGACGAGTCGGTCATCCCGGCGGCAGCGGACTATCCCTTCGGGGAATCCTGGGGTGAGGCGCTGGCTCGGCGCTCGCTTCACCGTACAACAACCGGCTCCACCGGCGCCGTGGTGATTGGCTGGGCACCGTCGCCCGGCGGATGGAGCTACGACACCTCTCCGGAACAGGTCAGACTGGCCATGTGGGTCCATGCCCTGGGTGGCCAGCGGCTGGCGCTGCTCGAGGGCTGGCGGGATTTGCGGGACGGTTCGCCCCTTCCCTACCCCAGCTTGACCGCCAACCCCGGCGTAATCGAGGCCGTTGCCCACACCGCACTGGACATGTTGCCGCTGGACAAGGAACTGGCGGCCTTTGACGACCCGCGTCGGGTCCTGGTGGTGCTGGCCGATGACTGCCTCCATCCCCGTCGACCGAACCGCTGGTCGAAGCCCTGGGCAGCGTTGTTCTCTGGGCTGGCCGAGAGGCAGCCCGCCTTCGACGTCGTGTGCCAGACCAGAAT